>NZ_CEZPJD010000293.1:0-9152 GCF_983059655.1 Okeania sp. | reverse complement strand
ACTGATAACTGATAACTGATAACTGATAACTGAAATGGCAAATACTTTAATAAATCCAGAAGATAATATCCCAATAGATATGTCTAAATCTCAATCAAAATTTCAGATTTCTTGGCAGGTAATATTTACAATTTCAATGTTCTTTTTTATGTACTTGCCAATTTTTGTATTGACTTTTTATAGCTTCAATAAATCTAAATATAGTGCAGGATGGGAGGGTTTCACCCTACAATGGTACGTTAAACTTTTTCAGGATACTAGGGTTTTAAATGCTTTACAAAATAGTTTAACAGTAGCCCTTTGTGCTGTGGCTGTTTCAGCAATTATTGGTACTTTAATGGCAGTAGGTTTAGCAAAATATAAATTTCGAGGCAAATCTTTATATATGGGTGTCTCTTATTTACCATTAATTATTCCTGATATAGCGATCGCTGTTGCGACTTTAGTCTTTTTAGCAGCATTGGCAATTAGATTAAGTTTATGGACAATTATTGCAGCTCATATTGTTTTTTGCCTAGCTTATGTGGGTTTAGTTGTTTCAACAAGGTTAGCAGATTTAGACCCTAATTTAGAGGAAGCTGCCCTGGATTTGGGAGCAACTCCGGTAGAAGCTTTTTTACAAGTTTTATTACCCCAATTAATACCAGGAATTGTATCAGGATGTTTGCTAGCTTTTGTACTAAGCATGGATGATTTTTTAATTGCTAGTTTTACTTCAGGAAGTGGGGCAACAACTTTGCCAATGGAAATTTTTAGTAGGATTCGTACAGGGGTAAAACCTGATATTAATGCCCTGAGTGTAATTTTAATTTTAGGCTCAGGATCGATTGCAATTATTGGAGAATTTTTGCGGACTAGAAGTGAGAAAAAAAGTATTAAGTAGGGGCGATTTCCTTCTTCTTCTTTCTTTCCTTATGACTCCTGAATCCTAAATTATGACTTATGACTATTTAACTTTTTCTACTACTATTTAGATATCTCCAAAAATCAAAAATAAAATAAATTATCACACAGAAGTTATCAATTATTTATCCCTACTGCCTACTGCCTACTCCCTCTTTTCTGGCGATGTATATTATAGAGTAATCCTAAATAGGTTGCGACAAATCAAAAAGTAGATAAAAAAACTGAAACTCTTACCTGTTCCCTATTCCCTGTTCCCTCTCTTGGTGCGCGTTCCCTTGCGTCTGTCGCCGACGCGGGGTCGCACCGCTGTTCCCTAAAAAGCAGTAAGATTCTTGACACGAATAAAATAGGATTGCTATAGAGTAAAGTAAAAGGTTGTCCCTTCTTCCACTTGAGAAGTACACCAAATTAAACCTTGGTGACAATTAATAATTCTTTTAACAATTGATAAACCAATACCAGTTCCTTCAAACTCTTCATCTGAATGGAATCGCTTAAAAGGAGTAAATAATTCTGTGAATATTTCCATATTAAAACCAGCCCCATTATCTTTAATAAAATAAATTATCTCTAATTTTTGTTTACATAAGTTTTTGTCTTTGTAATATAAAGAGCATTGATTAATGATTGAATCTAAATTTTTATCCTCTTTGGATAAAACTCCAAATTCAATATGAGTAACATCTTTTTTAGATGAATATTTCCAAGCATTATCAATTAAATTTTCTAACGCTATTGTTAATAATATTTGATCTGCTGTAGCTTTAACATTAGGCTGAATTACTAATTCAACTTTTCTGTGTGGTTCTTTGATTTGAAGTTTCATTAGTATTTCTTGAACTATATTACTTAAATGCACTAATTCAAGAGTTATTTGACTTTTTTTAACCTTTGACAGTGTGAGTAAATCTTTAATAATTTGCTGAGTTCGAGCAGTCGATTTAAACATCAAATCAAAATAATCTTGAGCATTTTGAGTGGTATAATTATCATCTTCATATTCTTCTTTGAGAAAATGAGTTAATGACTCAATAGTTTCTAATTGGTTGCGAAAATCATGAGCTAGACTATAACTAAAAGCTTCTAATTCTTTATTAGTTTCTTCCAGAGTTAATTCTAAATTTTTCCTTTCTGTAATATCTCTGACTGTAATAGCAAAACCATCTCCTAATTTAACGGCGATAAAATGATACCATTTTCCTTCTTCTTGGTCATTATAATAAATATCTTGCTCTAAAGATTTTCCAGTTTCTACCACATTAACTAAATCTGCAAATAAATCATAATTAATTCTATTTAAAATTTTTTTTAGCACTAATTTACCAATTAAATCTTGTGGTTCTCTATTAAAAGCTCTAGCAATAACTGGATTAAGAACTAAGCAAGAAAAATCAACAATATTTCCTGTTCTCTTATCTCTCAATGCTTCCATCGCTGCAATGCCATCAAGAGAAGAATTTAAAATACCAGAAATTAACGCTCTAGATTGATATAAAATCGCCTCTGCTTCTTGGCGTTGTTTAATTTCTTGTTTAAGATTTTCTTGTTCTATTTCTAATAGTTTTCTCTGTTTCTGAATAATTAACTGACTTTTAACTCTTGCTAAAACTTCTTCTTCTTGAAAAGGCTTAGTAATATAGTCAATTCCTCCTACTTCAAATGCTTTGACTTTGTCAAAAACTTCATTTAAAGCGCTAATAAAAATTACTGGGATATCCTTAGTTTTAGGATGATCTTTTAAACGTTCACAAACTTCATAGCCATTTAGATCGGGCATTTTTATATCTAGTAAAATTAAATCGGGAGTATCCGTTTCAATAGAAATTAATGCACTTTCTCCATCGATGGCTTTTTTTACTTTATAATTATTATCTTTTAAAAGAGTAGCTAAAATTTTTAAATTAGAAAGTTGATCGTCAACAATTAAAATAATTCCTTCTGAGTTTTTTTCTGATATATTATTCATATTTTTATAGTTTATCCTGATTTCAGAGATTCAATTAATTGTCTAATGGTCTTAAATTGAAAATTATCCACTAAATTAGTTAACTTTTCAGCTAATAAAGATTGTTCAACCGGAATTTTTTCAATTAATTGTAAGATTCTATCATCATCTAAAGCCTTCGCTGCATCATACAGTTCTTCTAACCATTTACTCGGCATTGCCTGCAAATCTTCTACAGTTAAATTTGATAATTCACTGGAAGTTTTATCTGGACTTTCTTCTGCATAAATATACTCCACTCCTAAATGCTTTTTCATTGTGTCAAAAATCACGGCTTCTCGGAACGGTTTTCTGACAAAATCATCACATCCTGCTGATAAAATAATTGCTTTCTGTTCTTCTAACACACTTGCTGTTAAGGCAATTATTGCTGTGGCATTTCCTTTGGTTGTTCCTTTAATTATTTGGGTTGCTTCATAACCATCCATTACTGGCATTCTCATATCCATCCAAATTAAATTAGGTTGCCATTCCTCCCACATTTCTATGGCTTGTTTTCCATTTTCTGCTTCTTTTAATTCAAATCCTAATGGCTGTAATAGCTTGATTAATAGTAACCTATTCGTAGGGCGGTCATCCACTATTAATATTTTATAACGAGGTTGATGGGGTTTTAAAGCAATCACATGGCGAGGATTTTCTTGAGTTTCTATATCTTCTTTATTGACTATATCAACTTGGATGTCAAATCGAAAAGTTGTACCTATTCCCACTTGACTTTTAACGGTAATATCTCCTCCCATTAAGTTGACAAATTTACGACTAATGGGTAAGCCTAATCCTGTGCCTTCTTGACTGTTTTCACCTGTTTCTGTTTGAGTAAATGCTTCAAATAATTTGGGCATTTCATCTTCAGCTATTCCTGCTCCTGTATCTCTCACTTCAAAAATAAGAGTTGCTTTTTGATTACTTTTCCCATTTTCTAGGGTATTAAGGGAGGGTTCTTTTTGACTCACAACTGTGACGCTTACGCCTCGTTCAGATGTAAATTTAATCCCATTATTGATTAAATTAATTAAGACTTGCCGCAGTTTTGTTTCGTCAGTATAGATATATTGAGGTACATCATCCTGGCGGTCAAATATTAATGTTAAGCCTTTATTTTCTGCGGTTATATGTAATAAGTCTTCCAGTTCGTTTAAAAATGAATAAAAGTCAAAAGTTTTAGCATTGAGGGTCATTTTCCCGGCTTCGATTTTAGATAAGTCTAAAATATTGTTAATTAAGGTTAATAAATAATTGCCACTTTTATTAATAATAGTTGTGTTTTCCTTCTGTTCTTGAGATAAAGTTTGAGAACGCATCATGATTTGAGAAAAGCCTAAAATGGCATTTAATGGGGTGCGTAATTCGTGACTCATATTAGCTATAAATGAGCTTTTTGCTTGATTAGCAACTTCCGCTTTTTCTTTAGCAATGGATAATTGTTCTGTTCTTTCGACAACTTTTTGTTCTAAAACAATATTTTGTTCTTGAATTAATTTTTGATTAAGTTCAGAATTTTTCAAGGCTTCATTTTGTGCTTTTTCTCTTTCCTCTTGAATCACATTAATTCGATTTGCTAAAGCAAAAGAAAATAATAATACTGATAAACTAAAAGTAAAATTTGATCGTTTCTCTACATAAAAACCATAAGGTATAAAACCAAGAGCACTAAAACTACGAATAATTATTCCTAAAATAGGGGGCAACATAGCTAATAAAAAATATTGGCTTGGCTTATATTTTTGTCTCCATCTTATCAAAGCAGTTATTAATATTATGGCGCTAACAAATATACCATTAAAAATCACGATAATATTATGCCATCTTGTTGGTATTGATATAATAATTACCATAACCATGACTAAAGATATAACAAATAAAAATCTATCTATTTGAGGAACATATTTTTTAGTTTTTAAGAAAGACTGGGTGAATTTTATCCAGGAAAACAACATTAATAATAAGGCAAATGATTGAATCTCATGATAGTTAGAAAAATCACTCCACAAGAATTGATGTCCTATTCCATCTCGACATAATCTAAACCATAAATAACCTATAATAAACAATACAAAATGTAGATAACTTTTGTCTTTTAAAGAAATAAATAGAAATAAGTTATAACCAATCATTATTAAAAAAGTTCCATAAGCTATTCCTAAAAATAAAACATTATTTTGATTCTCCTGAAAAAATGTTTCCAAAGAATAAATATTTAAGGGAATAACTAAACCTGCTTTTGAAGTTAAACGTAGATAAATAGTTTTTTCATTATTTTCAGTAAAAGGCAAACTAAAGATAAAAAAACGATGGTTAAGTTCTCTAGTTGCAAAAGGTAAAAATCTGCCTGTTTTAATTATCTTAAATCCTTTTTTATCTCCTTGATAAGAATAAAAATCTACCGTACCTACACGAGCATTATTTAAAGTTAATATCCATTTTTGTGTCACACTTGCTTGATTTTCGACTCGAAAACGAACCCAGATTGCTGATGTTTTTACACCTAAGTTGGGTTTCTTTTTATTACTAGGGGTAAATCCTCGATCTACCACATCTTCAATAGTTAATTTCCTAGTTTGATCTTCAAATATTTCTAAATGTAATCCTAAAGGATATTTGGTATTTTCATCCGTCAAAATAACAGGATTATTAATATGTTTTAAATTTTGATTATTTTGAGCATAAATCTTAGATGCAGAAATAAATAAACAGAAACTAACAATTATCAAGATCAAGAGTCGTTTAATACAAGTTTTATTCATAAATTTTTATAATATCTCGATAGTAAAAAATTCAATCATTCAAGTAGTTGTCTAATGATCTTAAATTGAAAACCATCCACCAAATTAGTTAATTTTTCAGCTAATAAAGATTGTTCAACCGGAATTTGTTCAATTAATTCTAAAATCCTATCATCATCCAAAGCTTTCGCTGCATCATACAGTTCTTCTAACCATTTACTAGGCATTTTTTCTAAATCTTCTACTGTTAAACTTGGTAATTCACTGGGAGTTTGATCTAGAGTTTCTTCTGCATAAATATATTCCACTCCTAAATGCTTTTTCATTGTTTCAAAAATCATTGCTTCTCGGAACGGTTTTCTGACAAAATCATCACATCCTGCTGATAAAATAATTGACTTTTCTTCTTCTAATACACTTGCTGTTAAGGCAATTATTGCTGTGGCATTTCCTTTAGTTGTGCCCTTAATATGTTGAGTTGCTTCGTAACCATCCATTACAGGCATTCTCATATCCATCCAAATTAAATGAGGTTGCCATTCATCCCAGATTTCTATGGCTTGTTTTCCATTTTCTGCTTCTTGTAATTCAAATCCTAATGGTTGTAATAATTTAATCAATAATAAACGATTAGTGGGGCGGTCATCCACTATTAATATTTTATAACGGGGTTGATTCGGTTTGAGAGCAATGACATGATGCCGATGTTCTTGAGTTTCTATATCTGTTTTATTGGCAACATTTACTTGAATTTCAAATCTAAAGGTTGTACCTTTTCCTACTTTACTTTTAACAGTAATATCTCCTCCCATTAACTGCACAAATTTACGACTAATGGGTAATCCTAATCCTGTTCCTTCTTGACTATTTTCACCTGTTTCTGTTTGAGTAAATGCTTCAAATAATTTGGAAATTTCTGCTTCAGCTATTCCTGCTCCTGTATCTCTCACTTCAAAAATAATGTTCGGAGCAGAGCCTGCATCTTTCCCATTTTCTCCTAAATACTTACTGGCAACTGTGACACTTACTCCTCCTTGTTTAGTAAATTTAATCCCATTATTAATTAAATTAATTAAGACTTGCCGCAGTTTTGTTTCGTCAGTATAGATATATTGAGGTACATCATCCTGGCGGTCAAATATTAATGTTAAGCCTTTATTTTCTGCGGTTATATGTAATAAGTCTTCCAGTTCGTTTAAAAATGAATAAAAGTCAAAAGTTTTAGCATTGAGGGTCATTTTCCCGGCTTCGATTTTAGATAAGTCTAAAATATTATTAATTAAGGTTAATAAATAATTGCCACTTTTATAAATAATAGTTGTATTTTCTCTCTCTTCCTTTGGTAAAACCTGAGAACGCATCATAATTTGCGAAAAACCTAAAATGGCATTTAAAGGAGTGCGTAATTCGTGACTCATATTGGCAATAAAAGTACTTTTGGCTTGATTCGCAACTTCCGCTTTTTCTTTGGCAATAACTAACTGTTGATTTGAATCTTGTAATTCAGCAGTACGTTTTTTGACTTCAGTTTCCAGTTCGCGATTACGTTTTTCAGTTTCATATATACGCCACCACACCCCACCTAGTACAACTCCCAAAGATAAAATCCCCATAGCTGCTCTAAACCAAAGAGTTTCCCACCAAGGTGGTGTGATTGTAATTTTGAGAGAAATACCCTGTTCGTTCCAAAGTCCATCATTATTTGAGGCGATCGCCCGAAATACATAGTTACCTGGATCTAAATTGGTATAGGTGGCAAAATTATCCTTACTACCTACTTCATTCCAGCCCCGATCAAATCCCTCGAGTTTGTACTTGTAGCGATTTTTCTCTGGTGATTGGAAATTCAATGCTGCAAATCTAAAGGAGAAAATTCGGTCTTTATATGAGAGAATTAAGTGTTTGGTTTTAAGGATAGATTCCTTAAGAACTGAATTTTCACCAATAGGAACAAGCTTATTTTCTAATTTAAAATCTGTGATAAATACGGCCGGAATGCTGGGATTATCCTGAATTTGTTTTGGATAGAAAGCAGTGATGCCATTGACTCCACCGAACCAAAGTTTACCATCCTTAGTTTTATGTTGAGCAGTGCTATAAAGAAAGGCATTACTTTGTAGTCCATCCCTCACATCATAATTGTGGACACTTCCCGTCTCAGGGTTAAATCTCGTTAGTCCCTTACTACTATGACTAAGCCAAAGACCTTTTCCTTTTTTCTCGGTAGAGGTATCTTCTTCTAAGATGCCATAGATCGAATCTCTTGGTAATCCATGGCGATCGGCAGTATATTGGATGAATTTGTCCTGCCGATCATCATATTTTCCTAATCCTGAACTACTACCCACCCAAAGTTGACCTTGTCGGTCTTCATATATATCTTGGATAGTAGCAGCAGTGCTGAGATTATGTCCAATGATATTTGGGTCATTGGCACGGTGGTAATAGCGGCTAAAAGTTTTTGTTTTAGGATCAAGTCTATCTAGTCCGATTAACGTACCGATCCAAAGTCTTCCCTCTCTGTCTTCTTGAAGAACACGAATTTGATTGTTGAGCAGACTCTTGGGGTTGTCCGAGTCATGAGTATAGTGAGTAAATTTTTCTGTCTCAGGATCGAATTGGTTTAAACCTCCTCCCCAGGTACCAATCCAGATCGTCCCCGTTTGACTTTCACACTCAACATCATGGATCAGGTTATTGCTGAGACTGTTGGGATTGCTAGGATCGTGAACGTAATGAGTAAATTGGTTTGTCTTGAGATTTAGCTTGTTTAATCCTCCTCCGATAGTACCGATCCAAAGATTCCGTTCTACTAAACTTACCCAAACTTACCCATACACGTTCGCATAGGTTTTGGAGCTAGCTTCCTGTTTCTGTGAGAACCACTGACCGCAGTCTGTAACTTATTCTCTCCACAGGCTTCAATTCGCTTGGAACTCAAGCTACTGATTCACATAGTTTTTCAAGTTGACAGCAGCATTAAAATCTCTATCAGCTTCAAAACTGCATTCACTACACTCATACGTTCTCAAGTGCAATGGCATTTTCTGTTGATGCCCACAGTTTGAACATATTTGAGAACTTGGATAAAATCTATCAGCTATGACTAATTCACTGCCGTACCATTCACATTTGTATGTAAGCTGACGTTTAAACTCATAAAAACCACAATCAGCAATAGCACTTGCTAGTTTGTGGTTTTTGAGCATTCCACTTACGTTTAAATCTTCAATTACTATGGTGCTGTGGTTTTTAGCTAACCATGAAGTGAGTTTATGTAGTGCATCTGCTCTAATATCGGCTACTTTTTTGTGAACCTTTGCTAGTTTCTTTACTGCTTTGCGTCTGTTTTTGGAGCCAATAACTTTTTTACTGACTGCACGTTGATGACGAACTAATCTTTTTTTTGCTTTCCTGTAGGCTTTGACGTTAGCAAATTTACTGCCATCAGAACAGGTTGCTAATGTATTTATGCCTATGTCTACACCTATAGTTTCTCCTACTTTTTCTGTTGG
>NZ_CEZPJD010000292.1:0-9159 GCF_983059655.1 Okeania sp. | reverse complement strand
GCTGGCAAGGAGTTCAATCTTCGCTAATTTCTTTGGATCGTCTACTTCTTTAAGATTTTCAATTGCTTCCAGTGGAGGGATTTCTAGATCGGCAATCTCAATATTAGGAGTATCTAACAAAGAATAACCTAGTAATTGCAAGGCTTCTATGCCAGTATTAATGGCTTCCAACATCTGATTCTGAACGATATAGGATTGAACCTTGAGTTTGCATATTGCCACATTGTCCAAGATATCTTCAGTGTATTTCAGTGTTGAATTGGCTAGTTCTCTGGAACGATCAAAATGAGAGTTTAGATACTCTAATTCAATAGCAAGTAAGTGTAAATCCCGCGTCAAGTCATACTGGTTTTGCCAACTTTCTTTTTCCAGGTAATTTAGGGCAATATCGCAATATTCTAAAGCAGCATTATAGGCAGCTGAAGCCTTAGCTCTGCGACAAGCTATCAAGTTGAGTTCAGCAAGTTGGTTACACTCTTCCTGTTTAACAATTAAATTCTTACTATAGTTAAATTGACTTACCAACTCAAAAATTCGTTCTTCTCTTGCTTCTGGTGGGATTTTCTCCAAAAGCATTTGTCCGATATGGTAGTGAGTAGTTTGTTTTTGTTCGTCAGGAATCAGAGAATAAGCAGCCTGTTGAACCCTGTCATGCAAAAAACGATATTGGGCATTTTCAGTTTTTTCGACACTTGCGCTATTGCGATCGCGACTCAGATAAAACTTATAAACTTCACTTTGAGGCAAAACAAACCCTTCTTGCAAAGCCTTCCACAAAGCTGTAGCAGTATCCCCCTCCGATTGTTCACAAACAATTGCTAAAGTAGCCAAATCAAACTGATTCCCAATACAGGCAGCTAACTTCAACATCTCCATTGTTTCTGATGGCAACTTCTGTAACCTTCCAGCCATAAACTCCACCACATCATCAGTAAGCGCTCTTTGCCTTACCTGAGTAATGTCACATTCCCAATGCCTAACTTCAAAATTAAACTGAATTAATTCATCCCTATACAAACCCAGCAAAAACTGAGTCGTAAAAAACGGATTTCCTTTCGTCTTCTGATACACTAACTCCGTTAACGGTTTCGCCACTTCTCCATCACAACTCAGGGTATCCGCCACTAAACGATTAATATTATCCTTAGACAAAGGTGTTAATGTAATAGTGTTAATAGTGGCACCTGTTTTCCCAATATCATCTAGGGTTAACATCAACGAATGGGCAGGAAACACCTCATTATCCCGATATGCCCCTATCATCAATAAATAGGAATTGGAGGCTTCACTCATCAATAATTGCATCAATTTTAGAGATGCCGTATCTGCCCATTGTAAGTCATCAATAAAGATAACTAAAGGGTGAGTTTCTGTTGCAAATACCTGAATAAATTTTTGAAACAACAGATTAAACCGATTTTGTGCAGCACTACCAGATAATTCCGGAACGGGAGGTTGCTCTCCAATAATGTTCTCTAACTCTGGCATCACATCGATAATAACTTGTCCATTCTGCCCTACAGCATCAAGTATTTCTGCTTTCCACTTCTCAAGTTGATTATCATTTTCACTCAACAGTTGCCTCATCAAGTCTCGAAACGCTTGCACCAAAGCAGAAAAGGGAATATTACGTTGAAACTGGTCAAATTTGCCTTTAATGAAATACCCACGTTGCCTGACAATAGGTTTATGCACTTCATTAACAACAGCAGTTTTACCAATACCAGAAAATCCTGCCACCAACATAATTTCTGTTTCACCACAGGCAACACGCTCAAAGGCATCAAGCAAAGTCTGAATTTCTGCTTCCCTACCGTAGAGTTTTTCGGGAATGAGAAAGCGATCGCTGATATCCTGCTCTCCCAGCTCAAAATTTTCTATTTCTCCCTTCTTGTGCCATTCCTGCCGACATTTTTCCAAATCATATTTTAAACCCAAAGCACTCTGATACCTATCTTCCGCATTTTTTGCCATCAGTTTCATTACTATCTGTGATAACACTACAGGAATTTCTGCTGTGTTGACTAATACAGGTACTTTCGCCAAATGACAATGCACTAATTCTATAGGATCAGTATTCTCAAAGGGTAATCTTCCATTTAACATCTCAAAAAATGTTACCCCTAACGAATAAAAGTCGCTGCGATAATCTATTCCTCGGTTCATCCTGCCTGTTTGCTCTGGAGAAATATAAGCTAAAGTTCCTTCTAAGACATTTGGTGTTTGAATCGTTTGAGTTTCTTTTGGCAATAAAGTAGAAATACTAAAGTCAATAATTTTTACTTGTTCAGTTTCGGGATTAATTAGTATATTTGCGGGTTTAATATCTTTATGAATAATTCGATTTTGGTGTAATTGATAGACTATTTCTGCTATCTGAATTGCGATGTCTAAAAATTGGGATATATCCTTGACTTCACGGGGGGACGAACCTTGATAATATTCGCCTAAAGAAATATCACCAAAGTCTGGCATGATTAGAGCATAGCCATTTTGATAACTAAAGAGAGCTAATGGTTTGACAATACCTTCAACAGACAGATTCCTAGCAATGGTGTATTGGTTGCGAAACTGGACTAATTCATGAAAGGAAGGAAACTGATTGTGCATCAGTTTAATCACCACTGGTTGAGCATCTGCTTTAGCGACTGCGCGATAGACAACAGTGCGCTCGCTCTCATGTATTAAGTCACCGATTTCGTAATCACTTAAGGGTGTGATAGTTAAGTTCATGGCCAGTTTCCCCAACACTTTTTGATAGTTTTCTCTAATTCCAATTCTAAAGGTAAAATTTGAATAACTTGTGAATCATCTCACTATTTTAATTAAATAATGTTATATAATTAAGGTTGGGTGATTAAATATAAAGGCATAGTATATATTGTAGTTGCATTAGAAAAATTATTAGCTTTAACTGAAAGGTAAAGTAATGATGAATTTTGTGCCTTTGCCTAATACTGATATACAATCAATGGCTCCCCCATGTTTTTCTTGAATAATTTGCTGAGATATTGCCATTCCTAATCCTGTTCCTTTGCCTACTCCTTTCGTTGTAAATCCTTGGTCAAATATTTTTGAGCGCACTTGTTCCCTCATTCCTGGACCATTATCAGCAATTTCTACTATGACACTCTTTTTATCTATACTTAATCTGGTACTCATAGTAATGCAATTATTATTGGCTTCAATGTCTGTGTAAATCCTACCTTCACTTGCTTCGTCTAATGCATCTATTCCATTGGCAATAATATTCATAAATACTTGATTTAGTTGTCCTGGATAACAGTTGATTTCTGGCAAATTATTATAGTTTTTTACTACTTCTATTTCTGGGCGGAATGTATTAGCTTTGAGTCGATGTTTGAGAATTAATAAAGTGCTATCTATTCCTTGATGGATGTTAAATGAAACTTTTGCTACAGTATCACTACGAGAAAAGATTATCATGGATTTGCTAATCTCGGTAATGCGATTAGTTCCTTGTCTCATTGATTCGAGCATTTCTGGCAAATATTCTATCAGATAGTCTAATTCTATCTCCTCAATTTTATCTTGAGTTGTTTCGCTATTCCAATCGAATCCTTGTTGATAAAGCTGCAATAAATCAATTAAATTTTGTGATGTGCCATTGCCAAATCTTTCTCGCTCTCCTCATCTCCCCACACTCCCCTACTCAATAGCCAAATTGATTTTTTCTATCTATGGGAATGGCGATTGTAAATTTCGTCCCTTTACCTAATTCTGATGTATAGGTAATTTTCCCCTCATGTTTTTCTGTAACAATTTGCTTGGCGATCGCCAAGCCCAAACCCGTTCCTTTTCCAGTTGATTTCGTCGTAAAAAATTGATCGAATATTTGTGGTTGTATGGTCTCCGATATGCCAATACCATTATCTACAATATGAATGCAAGCTAAGTTTTCGCGATCGACAATTTCAAAGGAAGTAGATATAACTATTTCTGGGTATTCAAGCATTGCCTCTTCTTCTGGCTCACAATTTGAGTATTTTTCATTGATTGCCTCAATTGCATTCATTAGTAAGTTCATAAAAACTTGATTCAATTGAGCAGGGTTACAATAAACTAACGGCAACTCTTCGTAATTTTTAACGACTTTTACTGCTTCCCTAGCGGAGTTCCCTTGTAAGTGATAAGACAATAACATCACAGTATTTGTCAAGCCCTCATGCAGATCGAATAATTTCCATTCGGCCTCATCTAACTTGGCAAAAGAACGCAAAGACACTACAATGCTTTTGATGCGTTCTGCTCCTAACCTCATTGATTCGAGCAATTGGAGATAATCTTGTTTGAGAAAGGATAAATCTATTTCTTCTCGCCAATCTTCGATCTCCTGAGAAGGAGTTGGAAATTGAGCCTCGTATAATTCTAAGAGATGGATCAGTTCTTCATGATATTGTGCAGCATGATCGATATTTGTATAGATAAAAGTCATTGGATTATTAATCTCATGAGCAATCCGAGCAACCAATTCTCCTAACATATATAGTTTTGATTCTTGGATTAATTGCATTTGTGCTTTTTTGAGATTAATATGAACTTTGATTCTTGCTAAAAGTTCAGCCTGCTCGAAAGGTTTAGTAATATAATCCACTCCTCCGAGTTCCAAACCTTTAACCTTATTCACAGTATCTGAAAGTGCAGTGAGAAAAATAACTGGAATATGGCTAGTATTCGGATCTGCTTTGAGACGACGACAGGTTTCAAAGCCATCAATACCAGGCATTGAAATATCTAGTAAAATTAAATCTGGCTGATAATGTTGCAGGCGTTTGAGTGCCCTTTCTCCATCTATGGCGGTAGAAACAGCATATCCCGCATTGCGTAATGTTTCGCTAATCACTTTCAAATTGGCGGGGATATCATCAACGGCTAATATTTGTCCTTTATTTGACATCATTAATTATTAGTTTTTAGACTTAAATAGTTTTGCAATAACTCTTCAATTTCTTCAATTTTAAATTCATTGGCAAGTTGGATAATAGGAGCAGTAAATTCAAGATAGGAACTATCCCAAGTCTCTATTTTATCACAAATTTCTGTTGGATCTCCTTGGTGGGCGATTACCAGTAATTCTTCAAGATATTCAGGAGGTGGTAGAAGCATCTCTTGCACTACTTCATCTTGTAAATTACGGTTGTTATCCGGCAATTGCTCCAATTCCTCGGGAGCTTCGTACAGCCATTTTAAATCCAAACATTCCGAAATTATTGCAAATAGTTCCCTGGCATTAACAGGTTTGCTCAAGAAGCGATCGCCTCCGTTCTGGAGTGCTTTTTGCTGGTCAATGAGGGATACAGATGCTGAGGAAACAATGATTTGATAATGCTTTAAGTCCTCAGTATTGCGAATATGTTGGAGCAATTCAAAGCCATCCATCACTGGCATAACAAGGTCAGTAATTACTAAATCCGGTTGCAACTCCCGCAGTTGGGCCAATCCTTCTTGACCATTTTCTGCCTCAATGACAATAAAGTCCAAAGGTTTGAGGAGACTAGATAGCACAGCTCGATTTTCCCAACGGTCATCGATAATTAGGATACTGCATCGATCTCCCTCGTACCCGATAATCCGATCGTCCCTTTCTCTTCCTCCCTGTTGTTGCACCCAATTGTCTACCAAGGGAAGTTCGATGGTAAAGGAGAATTTGCTGCCTTGACCTAATTGACTTTTCACATCAATTGTTCCTCCCATTAGTTGTACAATTTGCTCGGAGATGGTCAATCCTAGTCCAGTCCCTTCAGATTGTTTGTGGCGATCGCCTACTTGTTCAAAAGCTGTAAATAGTTGCTGCAGATCCTCTTCAGCAATACCTACTCCCGTATCAATGACCTGAAATAGCAAAGATACTTTGGCCTGATAGCTGTCCAGTATATCTACCGCTAATGTCACTGAACCGCGATCGGTAAATTTAATCGCATTACCCAGTAGATTGATTAACACTTGACGCAGTCGCTTGTCATCAGCAACTACTCCATCAGGCAGACGGGAACTAACTTGATAAATAAAATTAATCCCTTTATATTCCGCCCGGACTTTACACATTTCTACCACACTTTGCAGTAGAGAAGGAAAATGCAGTGCTGTGGGCACTAACTCAAGTTTTCGAGCTTCAATTTTAGAAAGGTCTAAAATGTCGTTAATCAGGTCAAGTAAATGGGAACCGCATTGGTAAATGATATTAACCCCATCGCGCTGCTTCTGGGAGGGAAGTTGGGCGCTTGCCAAAATTTGGGCATAACCGAGGATGCCGTTGAGAGGAGTTCGTAATTCGTGGCTCATGTTGGCCAGAAATTCACTCTTAGCTTGATTGGCCGTATCAGCAACTTCTTTGGCTTGTTGTAGTTCTGAAGTGCGTTCTACTACTCGTTGTTCCAATTCATTATTGGTTTCGATCAGTTTAAGAGCAGCTAGGCGATTCTCATTGAGAATTGCGCAAAGAATGTAGCCAGTCAACCCTACCACCAAAATAAATGATTGCAGCAAGACCAAAGACTGCGATAGATCGTCGCGAACAAAAGCACCAAAACCCTGGTGCGTAGCTACAATTGCCATACCATCAATCAAAAAGACCAGCAAGGTTAATTCTTGTCGCTGAAATCGAAATGCACACCACATCAAGAGGGGAAGTGTCATGTATTCTAAAGCGTAATCCTGCCAAAAGGAAATATAGCTAATACCTATGGTCGAACCAAGAAGTAGGGCAAATTCTCCAATCTGCCAACCCCGCCATCGCTGCCGATTTTTCCAATACACCCAACTAAGTAACGCGGGGGTAACAATGGTAATGCCACCGACAACAGCAACGTACCAAAGTCGCCATGTTATGATAAAGTCTCTCCAAGAAGCAATTCCGTGCAGGCATAGGCATCCAGTGGCCAGAGTAGAGCTGATAGCAGTTAATCCTAATACAATTGCCAAGAATTTAAAGAAATCTTGAGAGCAGTTGAGAAATCGATGGTGTCCGATCCAACGTTGAATGAAAAATCCGAGAATGAGAGTTTCGGTGGCATCCACCAAGGTTATGGACACGATCGCGGAGGCGGTTTCGTAAAACAGGGAATTACCAACTATCTCAGCTAAAAATAGTGCTGGCCAAATCCGCCATCGGAAAATCAGGAGAAACGCTAAGTAGAATCCCCCTGTCGGCCAAATAGCACTTGCGCCATTGGTATCGGATAAGTATACCGACATCTTTGCTAATCCGTATTGGATTATCGGCATCACCAAGCAAGCCAGTAAAGTGACGCGATCGAAGGAAAATCGAATTTTTTTGGATATAAATGGGACTTTCATGAATCTATTTCATGGAGGAATGAGTTCAGTTAGAGAGACATTTTCTTGATGGAACATCATTTAATAGGAAGAGAAATAATAAACTCTGTGCCTTCACCCAATTCTGATTTACAAGTAATTGTTCCCTCATGTTTTTCCGTGACAATTTGGTAGACGATCGCCATCCCCAGTCCAGTTCCCTTGCCGATCTCTTTAGTAGTAAATCCCTGCTCAAAAATCTGGTCTTGGGTTTCAGGTGTCATACCACAGCCATTATCTTGAATGCAAACCTGAACCTGCTCATATTCTAGCATTTTAGTCTCAATTGTGATGCGATTCGGATCGGCGTTGATTTCAGCAAAAGTTTTGCCTTTATTAGCTTCATCAATGGCATCAATGGCATTAGCAAGCAGATTCATGAAAACCTGATTAAGCTGTCCTGGAAAACAATAAATTTCAGGAATATTACCGTAATTTTTAACGGTCTCTATTGCTGGCCGATCTTTGTTGCTTTTAGTGCGGTGCTTGAGAATGATCAAGGTGCTATCTATCCCATCATGCAGATTAAATTTAACTTTGTTGTCTCGATCGTAGCGAGAGAAGATTCTCAGGCTCTTGCTAACTTCACAGATGCGATCGATACCTAAATCCATTGAGTTAATGAGCTTGGGTAGATCTTCACGGATCAACTCCAAATCCGCCACTTCGAGTTCATCTTGAATCTGGATCGCATTACTGGGGCACTCTTGCAGCAGAAAATCAATTAGACCAAATAATCTATGCACATAAGTTTGAGCAGGCTGGATATTGGCCTTGATGAAGCCTATTGGATTATTAATTTCATGGGCAATTCCTGCCATTAATTCACCCAAAAATGCCATTTTTTCAGCTTGAACTAATTGAAGTTGTGTGGTTTTTATCTGGTGATATTGAACTTGTAAATCTTGATTAATTCGGAGTAATTTTTGGTTTTTCTCAGTCAGTTGTATAGTCTGCTGATAAAGCCGTTGCCGGAGATGATAGACTTCAATGTGGGTAGCAATGCGAACCAAAATTTCTTCGCGTTGAAATGGCTTAGTAATATAGTCAATTCCCCCGACATCAAACGCTTTGACTTTATCTAAAGCCCTATCGAGTGCACTGATGAAAATAATGGGAATATCTTGGGTTTCTAGACGCGCTTTAATTGCTTCACAAAGGGTATAACCGTCCATATCTGGCATCATCACATCTAGTAATATCAAATCGGGTTGGGGCTTTTGTATCGCTAACTCTAGAGCCTTTTTGCCATTTTTTGCTGCCACAATTGCATAATCATTTTTGAGAATTTCCAGCAGAATGTAGATGTTTTGGGGATCGTCATCAACGATCAACACTTTAGATTTTGCTAGGTTTGTTTGATCATGGATGGTCATTTCAGTTATCAGTTATCAGTTATCAGTACCGACCGCTGTTTGCGCAGCATTCCGCAGGAAAGCCAGAGGCAAGAAAATACTGAAGTTTACTTTCTCTTGGTGGATTGGATTTGGCGAGGGAACCAGCTACCCCCCATCCCTAGACTGCTTTTTATCCCCTTGAAAGGGTTAGGAAACCGTTCTACTAAACTTACCCAAACTTACCCATGCACGATTGCATGAGCTTTGGAGTTATCTTCCTGCTTCTATGAGAATCACCGACCGCAGTCTGTAACCTTCTTCTCTCCACAGGCTTAAATTCGCTTGGAACTCAAGCTACTGATTCACATAGTTTTTCAAGTTGACAGCAGCATTAAAATCTCTGTCAGCTTCAAAACTGCATTCACTACATTTATAAGTTCTCAAGTGCAATGGCATTTTCTGTTTATGCCCACAGTTTGAACATATT
>NZ_CEZPJD010000291.1:0-9168 GCF_983059655.1 Okeania sp. | reverse complement strand
TAATCAATGGGGTCAACCTTGTATATCTAATGCTATCCTTCTCCAATCTAATGTTATTTCTGGTTTTAAAGTAGGTTTTGATTCTCTTCAAGAAGATTATAAAATATTACAGGAATTAGGAATAACAACAAATGAAGTTATAGATAGTAAAGATGAATTTGGGATTGATGAAGCTCGTGTATATAAATGGTTATTTGAGGATGCAGTAATTGATAATTTACACATTATAACAGTAGGAACACAAGAATATTCAGGAAGGGTAACAAAAATAGTTGATTCACTAAAGTCAATATTTTTTGAAAGTGGTCATATTGTAGAAAAACTATCTGATAAATCTGATTGTAAAACTAAGTTTGAGAATCCATATCATAGCAAGTGGCGGGATAAAGGAGATAAAATATACGAATCTAAAAAAGCATTTCATGTAAATTATACTACTGTCATTAATTCAAATTTACAAAATGATAAAGATTGGCATGAATTAATTGATTTAAAAAATTTAGAAATGGCATGGGTGAGAGCCAGACAACATTTAAAATCAGAATCATTACCTGATGAAAATGAATATAGATTATTTGAAAAAAACCTTGATGAAAATCTTCAAAGATTACAGCAGCAATTAAAGATTTATATAAAAGAAGTTGTCAACTTAGAGGATAATGTAGGTTATAAATTTCCTAAAAATGTATCTCAGGGCCGCCTTAAAAGTTTATCAAGATTAGAAGGAGAAATTATCTCGACTGCAATTATTCAAAATTTTCCTGAAAAGACTTCTTCATTAAATGGAAATAGTCACGCCTATCGTATTTCATCATCTAATAGTGACACAGAATATTTATACAACTCTTGGTTTGTTTTATATCGTAACTTTATGGAAAAAGCACGGGATATAGCACAGCAAAATGCCAATCATAATGGTGTAATAATTTGTGTTGATATAGAATCTTTTTATACAAGAATAATTCAAGCCCGTCTAATTGAATTAACTGGAAAATATTTAACAGAAAGTAAACGGATACGTTGGTTATTAAAAATACTCCTTTCAAAAAATTTGGATGAGCATGAAATAGGTTATGGTATTACTCAAGGAAGTATTGGGTCTGGGTTTTATGCAAATCTTTATTTAAAACCAATTGATGCTAGATTTGGTACTCAAGCAAAAGACAATGAGTGGAATGTAAGATTAATTCGATACGTCGATGACATTATACTTATTATTCCCGATAAAAATGATGAAAAAGAAGTTTTAGAAATTTTAAAAGAGGAGTTAGAAAAATTAGGATTGAAACTTAATGAACAAAAAACAGAAAGGTATGATAATGTTTCTGATTTTATAAAAACTCTGGAAGAGAATAAATTGTTATATAAACTGGATAAGACATTTAATGAAATAGTTAATCCTCTCTGGATTTGTAACCATAGATATCGTCAGGAGTTTATTCAAGCAGATAAAAGAGAAGATGATAATCAATGGTGGTATTTAATAAAAATTTATCAAAAATGTTTGCGTTCTATTCATATTTATATTGATGCGCCAGACTTAAGCCGGAGAATATATAAATATTTACGGGATGAGAGAAAACGACAGAAAGAACTTAAAGACAAACAAGAACTAAATTTACCTATCTTAAGTGATGATATTAATAATAAAGAGATTCAAGATTGGGCTAGAAATTTTCAGGATTTTAACTCTGATTGGATTGAAAGAAAGAAGGTATTGCGACAGGAACTTATTAAACTATTTATAGATAGCTGGAAAGAATTTTATAATTTATTAGCACAACCAAACAGTAGAGAAAAAATTAGTAGAACAAAAAAATTAAAGTCTTCTATCCGTTTTGCTTTTAACAAGTTATCTTTACTTTGTCTTGAAGAAATAAAAGAAAAGACTGTTGATATTTTGTGCGAACAACCTTGGATTTTTAGTAACCTATTGCAAGTTTTGGAGCATTTATCTAAACAAGGATATACCAATGAAAGTATAGTTGAAGTAATAGCTTATTATCAAAATAACTCATTACAAATAAGTGAATATATTCGGGCAGTTGCTTTGAGAGCAGTTCGCTTTTCATTTCAGATTAACAAGTATGTATGGGAAAAAATAGTTGAATATTCTGTGGGTAGAGCTTCTATTGCAGAAAAATTAATGGCAACAGAAAGTTGGCTTTATCTAGGTCATCTATCAGATAAATATGTGCAGGATAAGGATATAAATGATATATCAAATGCTTTACACAGCGAACCACAACCAACTAATAGATTAAAGAAAAACTATATATTGATTTTAGCAATGTATGATAATCAAGTAATTATTGAAGAGTCAATAGATAGTAATGATTATATGCTTAAAGCTGCTTATGATATTGCATTAGAAGGAAGCGAGAGTGTACAAGAGTTATTGAGTAATGAAGAGCCGAAAGTTATTAGGGAAAAATACTATAGTACCAAGAGATTTGCTGGAACAGACGGTGAAGTTGATTTATACTAAATTAAGTATATTTGGATCGATATATTCCATAATTGCTAACTCAAACTCGATAAAAAAACCATGAAATTTATCAATCCCAAGGTCGATTATGCCTTTAAAAAAATATTTGGCTCAGAACAAAGCAAAGACATTTTAATTAGCTTTCTCAATGCCATAATTTATGGAGGCAAAAAAGTCATTCAATCTCTAACAATTCTTAACCCCTTTAATCCCGGTCAATTAATCAATTTAAAAGACACTTATTTAGACATCAAAGCAGTTTTAGTAGACGGCTCAATTGTAGTTATTGAAATGCAAGTAGCTAGAATGGCTGGTTTCAACAAACGAGTAGCTTACAATCTTGCTAAAGCTTATGCCAATCAGTTAGAAACTGGAGAAGATTATTTACTACTAAATCCAGCCATAGCCGTGACAATTACAGATTTTATTCTGTTTGAAAAAAAGGATGACTTTATCAATAAGTTTGTGTTTAAGGAGGAGACTAAGAATTTTGAATGTCTCGACAAACAATTACGACTAATTTTCTTAGAGTTGCCGAAATTTAAGAAAGCTTTATCAGAGTTAAACAGTTTGACTGATAAGTGGATTTACTTTCTGAAAGAGGCTAACAGATTGGATAGTATTCCAGAGAATTTAGGGGAAGTTTCTGAAATAGAAAAGGCTTTAAATATTGCTAATAGAATTAATATGACGGTAGAAGAATTAGATATAGTTGAGCGTCGAGCAATTGCAATGCAAGATGAAAGAGGGCGGATAATTTATGCAGAAGAACAAGGGGAAGAAAAGGGACGTTTAAAAGAAGCGATCGCTCTAGTTATGCGTTTACTAAAAAAGCGTTTTGGAGAAATTCCAGAGACAATAAATGATCGGATTGAAGATTTACTTTTGTCTGATTTGGAAAGTTTAAATGAGGATATTTTAGATTTTAATAGTTTAGAGGACTTAGAAAGTTGGTTGCAGGAACATTCGCCTTCTTAATGGGTGGATGTCAATTTTGAATAAAGCCAAAAATTTATCGCTTTTAGGCAACAGGTAATAGGTAACAGGGAATATATAGGAAAAAAGTATTTTTGCTTTCTATGATATGCACCCTTCTTAATTAAATAGATTAGAATCTATTTAATTCAAATAAAAGGGGATAATGATAAAAAATAGGAAGGGAAAAAGCCACCTTGACCTTAATTTTTCAATCCCCTTTTTATAGTGCTATTTTTGATAATTGAGATACAGCGGATTCCAGCTTAGTGAGGTACATCCCTCGCGGGCAAGATGCCCGCACTTGCATTCATTTAATTATTAATATTTGTACTTCATATACTTGGAATATACTGTAAATCCTAGCTACTTTATATTAATCATCATAACTGTTAGAAAACTCATAATTTTTCCATCCAATTAATACACTTTTGTAACTGTTGTTCCATGGTTTTTGTATCAGCATGATATCGATGACCGTGACCTGGTAATATCCATTCAAAACTATAAGGTATGAGTTTACTTATAGATTTAATTTGTTCTGACCAAGAATACCCACAATAACGGCGAAAGGCATAAAGTTGATTTAAATGACTAGACCAAGCTAGATGGTCACCAGTAAATAAAAATTTTCCATATAGTAAGACTGTATGACCTTTAGTGTGACCAGGTACAGGAATAATTAATAAATCAGGAGTAAGGGAAAATGGTTCTGTATCAGTTAATTTTATTTCTACATCATTAGTATCTGAAGAAATATCATCTACATGAAGGATGCGATCGCAGTTAAAATGTTCTCTAAATTTTTGATGATCTGCTACATCATCTTGGTGGGTTAAATACATATATTTAATTCCTCCCATTTCTTCCAAACGCTTCACTAATGGAGGTAAAAATTGGGGTGAGTCAACTAAAATATTTCCCTCTGGTCTGACAATAAAATAACTAGCTGCACCAAAAGATTTTTCTGAATGATATCCACAATGATAAACATTATCTGTTACTAAAATTGGGAAGGTTTGCTGAATTTTTTTGATGTCTTTTGGTGCTTCAATAGTACCGATAGAATTTGTTGGGCAAGATAGTAAAGCTTGCATTGCTTCTTGTCTTTCTTTGTCGTTTTTTGGTTGATGATAAACTGCTGACATATCTCCACTTCGATGAAAAACTGTAGGTGACATCCAGCGACAAGTATCACAGTCTATACAGGTACTATCAACGTATATATCGCCATTAATATTTTCAGTACGTCGTAATTTTATTTTAGCCATTTTTACCTATTTAAAAAAGTTTATTATGAATTACGATCAATTTTAACATTTTCGGATTTAAAAGGTGTAAAATCATAAAAAATATATTTATATAGATGATTTATGCTGGACATAAATAACACTCTGGCTCAAGAATTAAATATCAATTCTCAAAGTATTAAAAATGCTTTGGAACTGTTAAATGGAGGGGCAACTATTCCTTTTGTTGCTCGCTATCGAAAAGAATATACAAATTCTTTGGATGAAACTCAACTACGAAATATTTGGGATAGATTTACTTACCTTCAGGAACTTGAGGAAAGAAAAAAGGTGATTCTCAAAGCAATTGATGAAGCTGGTAAACTTACTGATGAATTACAGGAAAAAATTGATTTATGTCTGCTAAAAACAGAACTTGAAGATCTTTATCTTCCCTATAAACCAAAACGACGAACGAGGGCGACTATTGCTAAGGAAAAAGGTTTGGAATCTTTGGCAGAATTTATTAAATCTCTGAATAACCCTCAAGCAAAATCTATATCTATTGAGGAAGAAGCTGTTAAATATATTGATGAAGAAAAAGGAGTAAAAAATATAGAAGAGGCGATTCAAGGAGCATCTGATATTTTGGCAGAATCAGTGGCAGAAAAAGCTGAATTACGCTCTTATATCAGAGAATATTTTCTCAAATCTGGTTGTTTTAGCTCCAAAATTAAAGATGATTATCCTGAAGGTACGACTAAGTTTGAAATGTACCGGAATTTTCGGGTAAATGTTAAAGATATTGCTCCTCATAATATTTTGGCTTTGTTAAGAGCAGAAAGTGAAGGGGTTTTAAATTTAGAACTTGATTTTGACCGAGAATTTGTACTGTCTTACTTAGGAGATTCAGAAATTAAAACTAGAGTTAAAGAAGTCAGAAGTTTTTATCAGGAAATGCTTAAAGATGCCTTTAATCGGTTGATGAAAAACTCTTTAATCAATGAAGTTCGAGGGCAAAAGAAAGCTGAGGCAGATATTGAGTCAATTAAAACTTTTGAAACTAATCTAAAAGAACTATTACTATCTCCACCAGCAGGGATGAAACCCACTTTAGGAATTGACCCAGGATTTAGAACAGGTTGCAAAGTTGCTGTCCTAGATGAAACAGGGAAATTCTTAAAATATCAAGCAATATTTCCCCATAAATCTGCGGCAGAAAAACAACAAGCTGCTACAACTATTAAGCAATTAATTCAAAAGTATAAAATTGAACTTATTGCTATTGGTAATGGTACGGCAGGAAGAGAAACAGATGAGTTTATGACTGAAGTAATTTCTACTTTAGATAAAAAACCAATAAAAGTCATAGTAAATGAATCTGGTGCTTCAATTTATTCTGCTTCTAAAGTAGCAATAGAAGAATTTCCAGAATTAGATATTACAGTGCGGGGAGCTATTAGTATTGGCAGGCGTTTACAAGACCCTTTAGCAGAACTGGTAAAAATCGACCCTAAGTCTATTGGAGTCGGTCAATATCAACATGATGTAGACCAAAAATTGTTGAAAAAAAAGTTAGATGAGACAGTAGAAAGTTGTGTAAATTATGTGGGAGTAGATTTGAATACTGCCTCAAAAGAACTACTAATTTTTGTTTCTGGTATGAGTTCGACAGTCGCTAAAAATCTAGTTAAATATCGCAATGAAAATGGAGCTTTTAAGAATCGTCAAGAAATTTTGAAAGTGTCAAAATTGGGAGGGAAAACTTTTGAGCTTTGTGCTGGTTTTTTAAGAATTCGGAGTGGCGAAAATCCTTTAGATAATACCGCAGTACATCCAGAAAGTTATTCAGTTGTAGAAAATATAGCTCAAGATTTAGCTGTATCGATAAATCAGATTAATCAAATCTCAAATAGAGTAAAATCTCTGGATTTAAAAAAGTATGTAACCGATAAAATTGGCGAACCAACACTCAAAGATATTATTAGTGAATTGGAAAAACCAGGACGCGATCCTAGAGCAGAATTTAAGTATGCAACTTTTCGAGAAGGCATTAAAGAAATTAAAGATTTAGAAGTAGGAATGGAGTTGGAAGGAATAGTAACTAATGTGGCAAATTTTGGAGCTTTTGTTGATGTGGGAGTACATCAAGACGGGTTAGTACATATCTCTCAATTAGCAGATTATTTTGTTAAAGATCCAAAGCAAGTTGTGAAAGTTGGGCAAGTAGTAAAAGTAAGAGTTTTGGAAATAAATGAAAAGTTGAAACGAATTGGTTTATCTATGCGAAAGTAAGTTTAAATAGGAGTCAGGAGTCAGGAGTCAGGAGGGAAGAAAGAAGCAAGAAAGAATAAAGAGGAGGAAAAATAGAAATTTTTTTTATCGTGCTATTATCCGGACATGATAACTGTTAACTGATAACTGATAACTGAAATGAAGGTGGTGGTGCATTGTAATTATTTTTGTTACCAGACAAATAGTGGGAGCAAGATGCTCCCATACTCTTGTTCAATAATAAAAAATAAAATCAATTATTACACAGAAGTTACCGAATAATGAATAATGAATAATGAATAATGAATAATTACTTCTACTTGAAAAGAAGAGGATTGACTAATAATGAAAAATTTTCTTTATTATATCCTTAAAAGAGAAGGCTTTAAACCACAATTTTTCGGGAATTATTAATTGTTAATTGTTAATTGCTGAATAATTATTTCTCCCTACTACCTATATGTTGTCAGTTTATTAATTTATGTAAAAAAAAGAATATTTGTATACTGCAATACTTCAAAGAATATCTACTTATATCTATCTTCTTAATAAATAAGTAAGCATAAATAAAGGCAATATTAAGCAGAGGGTTTTTAGAACTCATAAGCACTAAATTATTTATAGATAATAAGTAAGCATTTCCTAGGTCATGCTGCGCAAACAGCCGTCAGCTATCAGCTATCGCTTTTAGTTAACGGTCAAAGCTTTCTTAATTGAGA
Organism: Okeania sp.; assembly: GCF_983059655.1. NCBI lineage: Bacteria > Bacillati > Cyanobacteriota > Cyanophyceae > Oscillatoriales > Microcoleaceae > Okeania > Okeania sp. Next base: position 1,483 of record NZ_CEZPJD010000291.1, on the reverse strand, counting down.
AACGAAAAATCTTACTACAAAAGTCAGCTCCAAAGTCTATATTCATTTAAACCCCTTTCTTAAGCACAGGGTCTTATTGCTGTTAACGCAGTTCCTCCGGAGGAGGCTAGCTGACGGCTAATAGCTGAATACTTACGATAATAAATCAATGCAAGTGCGAGAAATAAAAATTAAATCAATCATATCATGTCCGGATAATTAGTAATTAGTTATGAAGAAAAACTATCCCGTCTATGCAGGGCAAATCTTTTTATTCTCCCTACTCCCTACTCCCTACTCCCTAATCACTTATAAATAAGTATTCAACCGGAAATGATATCAAATCAAATGATGACAAAATTAACTGATGAATTTATACCAGTCTATGGACCAGTAAAATCTTGGCGATATGGTCGCTCTCTAGGAATAGATCCCATAGGCAAAATTTCTACCTGTTCCTTCAATTGTGTTTACTGTCAATTAGGAGAAATAGAACAAAAAATAAGCGATCGCTCAGTCTATGTCTCTACCACAGAAATATTATTAAATCTGCAAAAATTTGCGCCGTGGGATGTGGATATTATTACTCTTAGTGGCAGTGGAGAACCTACATTAGCTCTGAATTTAAAAGAAATTCTACAAGAAACGAAAAAATTAACAAACAAACCTATATTAGTATTAACAAATGGCACAACTTTAACTAATCCAGAAGTTAAATTAGCCTTAGCTTTAGCAGATCGAGTATCAATTAAAATAGATGCAGTAACTCTCAAACAACTACAAGGAATTAATCGACCCGCAGAAATATTAAATCTGTCAGATATTTGGCAAAGTATCAAAGATTTTAGAGATAAATATCAAGGTAAATTAGCAATTCAAACAATGATTTTATCTCCATGGAATACTCAAACTAAAGTCGAATATATTAACTTGATAAAATCTCTCAAACCAGATGAAATTCAACTTAATACTCCCACTCGGCCTAAACCTATAAAACGTCAATTAGATGGTAGAGGAAATCATACAGAATATCCCTCTTATACAGTAAAAAAATTAAAGTGCATTAGCCCAGAAAAGTTACAAAATTTAGCAGACGAAATTTACAAAAATACTAACATTCCTGTTCGTTATAAACAGAAATAGCATCCTGGTTGTTTGATGATAAAAAAAACCAGGTAAGCATTTCCTGCGGAATGCTGCGCAAACAGCTTTTTAATGAATTAACCAAGCACTTGCTTAACTTCTACTACATTTTTAAACAAAGAATTGAAGGAATTGAAGCACAAGAGCAACGAGCTTAAATTGTCCACTATAAAGCAATAAAGCTGATAGCTGATAGCTGATGGCTGAATGCTATAAAAAAAACAAGTAAATAGAAATATGAGTAACTTAACAACCAAATTATCAACAACAACACCAGTAGAAATTCCATCAGGATATCTCAATATGATGGGCTATATTGATGAATCTGAAGTAAACGGCCCTGGTTGTCGTGCTGTAGTAT
>NZ_CEZPJD010000290.1:0-9188 GCF_983059655.1 Okeania sp. | reverse complement strand
TCAACCAGCCGTTAAAACGGGCACTGCGTACTTCCTCCCGACGCTTTTTAGGTTTTCAGTCAACCAACTTGACATCCTCCCGACGCTGACCTGACGGTACAGCGCGGGATTCCCGCTCCATTGCTGTTAGAAACTTTCTGCTTCATAGCACCCGCATAAACGAGATTTACTCTCTTCGGGTCTTACGGTCGCTCCACAGACTGACACTGCGAGTCCCGCAGCCAAAATATTTACACTTGCGTTTATGTCCCTATCATGGTGACTACCACATTCGGGACAATCCCACTCTCTAATCTTTAGAGGTAATTTTTCAACTACATGACCACAATTAGAGCAACGTTTTGAACTTGGAAAATATCGGTCAATCTTGATTAATTCCCGTCCATACCATTCAGCTTTGTCAACTAATTGCCTGACTAATTCTGCCCAGTTGGCATCTGATATTGCTCTAGCTAATTTGTGGTTTTTGACCATGTTTTTTACTGCCAAGTCCTCAACTACTATCGTTTGGTTTTCTCTAATTAGTTGGGTTGTTAGCTTGTGGGTATAGTCAAGTCTTGAGTCTTTAATTTTTGAGTGTATCTTGGCTACTTTAAGCCTGGCTTTGTGATAGTTATTAGACTTTTTGTCGGGTTTTCTATCTAGGGATTTCTGAGCCAACCTCAGTTTTTTATGTAACCGTTGAAGATTCTTTGGGTTGGCAACTTTTTTTCCATCGCTGGTAGTTAAAAGGCTGGTAATTCCTAGGTCAATCCCGACTTGTTTTTTAACTGGTTTAAGTTTTAAATCTCTGGTGTCATCAACTCTCAAAGACACAGACCATCTTCGGTGAAGCCTCTAGTTTGACAGTAATTGTACTAGGTACACAGTTTTGGGGTAGTTGCCTGCTCCATCTAATAGGTAATGGTTCCGCACATTTAGCTAGGTAGACTTGGCCATCTTTCTATCTAAATGCTGCTTTCGTAAATTCTGCACTACCACCATTGCGTTTTTTCTTGAAGTGGGGGTATTTAGCCCGTCCACCAAAAAAGTTAGTGAAAGCTGCTTGTAGATGTCTTAAGCCTTGCTGCAATGGTACGCTGCTTACTCTGTCAAGAAAATCTAAATCTTCCTGTTTTTTCCAGGAGGTAAGCATAGCTGAAGTTTGTTTATAGCTCACTCGTTCTTGGTGTTCATACCAAGCTTGGGTTCTAGCTGCTAAAGCTTTGTTGTAGATTAGACGTACACAACCCAAAGTCCTCCGCAGCAGACTTTCCTGCTCTGGAGTTGGGTAAAATCTAAATTTGTACGCTTTTTCAACCATCTACTGCTTAATTTTCAACATTTACATCCTAACATACTATCTATGTGTAAACCCGCAACATTGATGGGCATTCCCATACGACGCTCCCCTACGGGAGAGCGCGGGTATAAATGCCAACATTTAGATAAAAAACGGAAAGACATCGCTGTACGAAAAGCTTCCAAAGCTTCAGTAAAAGTCTTTAAAGGTTTGTTCGCCCATTGCCTTTGTAACCCTCCTGTTAACTTATGCCAAATTATAAAACCCACATTCCGTACTTCAATTTGTAACATGAAAATTAGTATAAAATTCTGAGGATGTTTAAGTATTTATACTATATAAATTATCTTCATTTACCTCGATCAAGAGTCAAATTCTCAGTTAAATATTAGGCATAAATACTTATTGAATCGTTGACTACTATAATTTTCTTCTTACTTCTTACTTCTTACTTTTGACTTTTGACTTAGATTTTTATGCTACATTTTGTCGTGCGGAATGTGGGTTTAGGGTTTGCTGAAAAAGTATGAGTGGTAGGGGGTAGAATCCAGAACCCAGAATCCAGAAGTCAGAAGGAATGGAAATTATAGAAGAAGTAGTCAGAAGAATTGTCCCTTGATTTTCTACCCCTCGAAATGCCGAAAATCTTAGATTTTTGAACCTGACCCACCTAAAAGCTGGTACTCCCTTAGTACCTGAAAAGGGTAAAACCAAAACCAGTCAAGACGCGTGATATTTAATCAGCAATCCCTATTTATACTATATAAGTTATCTTCATTTACCTTGATCGGGAGTCAAATTCTCAGTGAAATGTTAAGCATAAATAGCTACTGAATCGTTGACTCCTATGAACCACTATAATTTTCTTCTTAATGCATAACTTTTGACTTGTATTTTTATGCTACGTTTTGTCGTGCGGAATGTAGGATTAAAGCACAATCATAGCCACGCATCACCAACGCCCATTTCAGCCAACTATCTCTATCAAAGGTATCACTGGGTCGGAAGGTTCTATTGAATGGGGACTAGAGTATTGCCATAGAGGCTTCCAATACGATTCAAGCAATTCTTTCACGGCATCCTCACCCTCAACTAAGTAATTGAACTCAGAAAGAAAACCTGGATAAAGATTATCCGATCCCACCACATACAACTCATCATCGACGATCATGATCTTAGCATGATTACCAGGTGCTGATGGCACTTTCCTGCTGTGTTTAATGCCACTGGCATTAATTACTGATTTGACCGCACTTCCTATTACTCCTTTTTTAGGCGGCTTTTCAGACAGTGGCGGTTGCTTCAGGGTTAATGTATACCCTTCTTCACTGAGGTTTGGCCAATGATATGTCTCACCCTCGATCATGTTTCCTTGGTATTGATCTGTATAATAGAACGGTGCAATAGACAACCTGGTCAACGCTTTCTTTCGTGAGCCATCTGGATCATCGTATAGAGTATCATCAATTTTATGTGTCATATAGTATTCCATCAATTCAAATGTACGGGACGCACCTGAACCAAACGAGTATTGGTCTCCCTCCGCACCAGCACCTGCATCTAAAGGCGAAACCACTACTTCGACGTTTAAATTCTTGTTTGCCAGCAGCGCTTCAATGATCCAATGGCAAACAACGTGATCCGACCAATTCTTTTTCCAGGCACTAATTAAGTCCATTTGCGACATCTTTATGGAGTGTTTCGCACTCTTTATCAGTTCTTCCTTCATCACCTCAGACCCCTTTTTGTAATCCTTCTTCCTATCTGGACCTGTCCAGTATTTGCCTACTGACAATATACGGGTTGCCAACTTATAATCCTCAAATTTATCGTATTGGTTATAGATTATTCTCTCCTGAAACACTTCCATTTTCAGGTCTTCCAGGGTTTGCAGGTCTTGTTTGCGAATTTCCTCTTCCAGGTTTTTCGGCGTTTGCAGGTTTACTTCGCGGTTTTCTAACTCATCCCGCTTTTCGTAGTTGGGCGACCGATCATCAACTCTCTCTTGCTTTCCAGACTTGTGCATATCGATGAGTTTGATCTGACAAGCTAGCATATAATCTTGGACAACTTGATTGTTAAACGGATCGCTTGGTTTGTTAGAATCATTTTCTGTTTTCCAGGATAATTCGCCAATATCGAGATGTTCTTTCGTTAGTAGGTCAGTTTCGCACTTCCACATCTCGTTCAAAAACAGTTGCGAACCATATGCTGCATCTCCATGCACCACGACCGACACATCATGGACAGGAGGATAACTTCTAAATAGATCCATATTTAGGTTATGGCCTCCCACCAATGCTTCAGTTCCGTCTACCGCAATTATTTTCGAGTGATTCCAGGTCATTTTAGGGCTGTTGCTTGAGGAAAAGTCCCCAAAAACACTTTTAAGTTTATCTAAAAGGCCTCCCTCAATGCCTGCCTTCAGCCTGTAAAATCTCCCCATCCATATTTCAGGCATCTTTTCCCACAAGTGCCCCCGCATTCTTACCAATCGCATCAGAGCACCCTTAAAATCTGTATAATTCGGTGGCTCGCTAGCGGGGTACATTGGTGTCTGTCCGAATAGGAACCTAAATTGTGTTGGTTGAGTTCTACCCATTGTCTTGGTCAACGCGGTATCCATAGCTCCCAAGATCGCCCTAACCCAATCAGGATCTGGACTATTTAGGGATGCTAGGTCGCATCGATATTGAGATTTTTGAATAATCTCTACAATAGCTCTTTCAAATTCCGCTTGACGTTTCCACGCTTGCGGCATTATCCCTTCACCAAATGGAGCACCCCAAACGTGTGGCGTATCTAAAACCCTAAGATAGTTTTCCTTACTAAGACGATAGAAGTACTTTTGGGCTTTCAGTTTTTCTTGTATATTATCGATTTGACTCATCTTCTCTACCTCAATGCTTTTGTTGTCACTTGTATGTTTTAGTCGCTTAACTCTAGAGAAAGTTCTCAGCGTTTGCCGGACTCCGTAATCCGATCTATAAAAATTTCCATTTCACCCAACCGTCATTGCTCCGATCAATAGTTACAGGATAGGCTAATTTGTATGGGGGATCGCCCACCACGTTATCTAAGTAGTAAGTATTCCAGGGCAATCTCCCACTGATAGACGAAACTCTTCGCACATAAGGTCGCAAAGGCTTGACGCTTGTTCGAGTCTCACCGCCACCCATAGCATCAAATTTCCGGTGATCCGTATGAATTTTTTTTCTCAATTCTATGGCGCTTTCTTCAACTGTACTCTTAGTGCTAAAGGTTGTTCCCCATTTAGTCAGATAGGCTCTAGCAAGTTTGTAAACCAGTTCCGGCACTGGCGCGACACTCGGGCTGAATTGCTGAGGGTCGTATTTGCCATCACCAGTAGTATTTCCCGCAACAGTACTATGTTTTCCGCGACAGGCATAGAGTTCGTATTTCGCTTTGTCTTCGTTGGGTTGTTTTGAGCCTTCGGGGGCTAGGGCTAGCGGATCGGCTAGCTGGAAGTTGTCAGCGAGTTTCTTCCAGTTTTCCGTGTCTTTGAGCTCTACCTCTTCAGGTTTTCCTATCATCAAACCATTAGGCCTTGGAACTAATGCTGTAAAACCAGTATCCAGTTCATCCCATGCGTAGACTCCGACATAATTGACGACATTGGGAGGCAATTGGGTTAGTATTCCATACCAGTTTCCTGGGCCGGGAACGGGATCAATCGCAAATATATTGACAGGGATGTTTGAGAATCCTGCTTCTTTGCCGTATGCATAGAGAAACCAAGCAGCCATAATACATTCGACTGCGCCGCGACTGTGTCCGATAAAATTATACTTTTGATATCCACTGCTAGCCGCAAGGTTTGCACCATGCAACGCAAGAGCAGTAGCCTGCCATCCGGTCAACTGCTTTCCCTTGCCCCGCTGGTCACCGCCTGAGTAGCTTTTGACGTAGTCCAGCAGATCCTTCGGAGCATTGAGCGGGTGATTGAAGATCAGGGGTTCGCTATCATCTCTTGGCTCAGACCAGTCGTTTTCACCTACACCCCTTACGGTGATACTTGGGGTTGTTTTTGTAAGCTTTTTGGAAATATCCATGTGAATACGCACCGGGATGTAACCCGTATTTTTACTGTATATTCTCTTATCACTTTCGTCGCGGTCTGTTTCTCCCTCGTCTCGCGTACAGCCAGTTCCACAAAAACAAACGGTATAAGCTTTTTCGTTAGAGCTGGTAGACTTCTGTGTAATAGGATTGTCTTCTGTGGTAGGTTTGTCTTCTTGAGCTTCGATACGCTCGTTTTCTGTGGTAGCCTTTTGTTCCTTTCCGTTCGTCGAAGGCTTTGTATTAGCAAGCATTAACATATTCATTATGTAAGAAATGTTCAGATGAGATAATTTTTTTGTCATTCTCATTCCCCAAGTCTGATCGTAAACGGCTCTGGAAACATAGAATGATATACAAGTTTTATGTGTTATCAGTCAAGTTAGTCATTAATATTGTTTCCTAATTGCTTAATATTCTCAGCCAGTCCCATTTGAAGCATTTGACAGGCAGAATTTACTTCAAGTTGAAATTGGTTAATTGTTTTGGCCGCACTTTGAGTAAATAAGGTGTTCTCAATCTTTGTCTCAACTTTCTTTTCTTTCTCCAAAGAAGGAGTTTTACTTGCAGTCCCATCATTTTCCTCAATTGGGGTCGCAGCAAATGTAATTTCCTGGGTTCCGGCTTCCTCCTGTTGCTTATCAGTTTCTAAATTTGTTTGAAAGTCCGCAATTGTTGTGGTATTATCTTCCAGTTTTGCTTCAGCAATCTGTTTGGTCAGTGATTGTTTTGCTTCAGTAACCTGTTCAGCAAGCAATAGCTTTGAAAGCTTATAAACCTGCTGGGCTTCAAGTTTTTGCTTATTAAGGGCTTTTAGCGTATCTTTCTTGGCTAATTTGATTGTTTCAAGTTGTAATGCAATGTCAGCTTTGATTCCTGCTGCTGCTTTTTGCTGTGGGGTTGGCATAACATTTCTCCATACTTAATTTTGTGCAACTGCTTGATCATTAGGTATCTCCATAAAAGGCGATTAAACCCTTACTCCACGATTTTCTGGAGATGTCTAATGGAAGACTAAGAGCTGATGAAAAGGCATTGAGTAGCTGTTTTTGTGTCACTCCTAAATCTACAAATTACTAGGAGAAAATTCTTTGAGAATGTTAGCTGATGATGTTCCAACTTTTTCAAATATCTCGACTGTACTATTAAGAGTTTCTTGAGACTTAGCAATGATCTCTGCGTAAGGATCGACTTTGCGTTCGGCTATCATAAGTTGAGTACAAACGGCGATCGCTGTACTGCTAATAGTAGTTATATTTCGCAAATTGTCTGTTGCATCTTGCACGGCGATCGCCATTGATTGGGCAACTGACTGATAAGCTTTTCCCGCACCCTCAGTCTTAACAACATCAGGTGATAAATTTGTTCGGGTATTAATTAAAATACTTTCCTTGGTTTGCTTTAAATTCGACATAAAATTTAGTTACCTTATCAATTTGTTGTCTTTACAATTTTTTTGAGACAAAGACGCAAAAACGAATGAGCCTCAAGCAAGTTTTGTCAATTATTACAGCAGCACTTTTGAGGTTTATCAAATACACTGATTGTAATTGCCTTCCAGTCACTTCAGTAATAGCCCGTAGTCAACTTTCATAAAAAACGCTGTATTTATTGTTCTACGTCTTTTGGCAATTTACCCCTAATAAGACTCATGTCGTCGTCAATTCCCCCATTCCCAGATTTCTCTTGCCCACCGCCAGATTTCTCTTGCCCAGCAGATGTATCAGTCGGATCGGTACTCTTCTCCTGACTATTAGAAGCAAGCAAAGCAGGATTAGGATCTGGATTATCAGGAGACGTAGGATTATTACCTTGAGAATCCGTAGAACCTGGATCGCCACCTTGATTTTGTGTGAAGTTGGACATACCCATAATTTGAGATGGTAAGGACATAATTTGCCTACAAGCAGTTGAAATCACAGCTGCATTAACTTGCTGCATTGCACTTTGTGAAGCAACAGCATTTTGCATAATCAAACTTACAGAATGAGCTGTGGTTTGATAGACTAACCCCATTGATTGGGCTGGAGAACCGCCCAAGACATTAGTATTGCTTTGGGTAACGGCATCAGTGATTTGAGGATTAACTGTGTCTGTCATAATATTTTTCTCGTATACAAATTATTAGTAGCACTACTGAACAAGTTCTACAATTTTTTTGCAAGTCGTCGAAACCACAGCTACATTGATTTGCTGCATTGCATTTTGTGTTGCCACAGCATTCTGCATTGCTAAACTTATAGAATGAGCCATGGTTTGATAAACTAACCCCATTGATTGGGCTGGAGAACCGCCCAAGACATTAGTATTGCTTTGGGTAACGGCATCAGTGATTTGAGAATTAACTGTGTCTGTCATAATACTCTTCTATAATTTAAAGAAGAAAGCTTCTGTATACAAAGTGTCTAAATTTTACTGGTTCGCAAAAGCTTTTCCTAAACCTCAGAAACCTTGTGAAGTTCCTTGTAAACTTTTTACCATTTGAATTACACTACTGAGATATTGAGAACCATTAGAGCCTATTTTTTCAGTTTTACAAGACTTTATAGAACGAGCTTCTTGCATTTTCTGTATTAGGCTATGCTGTTCTGGAAATAATTTCTCAAGCATTTGAAATATTTCATCAGTAGTGTTATTTTGAGCAACTCTTCTTTGCTTAGAGTAGATGAAGCCCAAATTTTTAGTTGTTGTAGTGTAGCTATTAACAGTTAGTTGCTGTTGGAAACTAACTGAATTTTGAAGAGCCTGAATTGATGCTTCAATCATAGTTTGATAATTGTTGCTTTGAGCAACTGCTGGTGAATTTCCCAGAACAGTATCTTGAGCAACTACATCAACAACTAGGGAGTCAGGATTATCAATTTCCAATTCTGGCTCTTGAGTAACTACATCTTCCAATTCTGGTTCTTGAGTAACTACATCAACAACTAGGGAGTCAGGATTATCAATTTCCAATTCTGGCTCTTGAGTAACTACATCTTCCAATTCTGGTTCTTGAGTAACTACATCAACAACTAGGGAGTCAGGATTATCAATTCCCAATTCTGGCTCTTGAGTAACTACATCAACAACTAGGGAGTCAGGATTATCAATTTCTAATTCTGGCTCTTGAGTAACTACATCAATTTCATCAACCCCATTAGCAATTGCCAAGTCAAGGTCATCAATTCCCTCTGCTGTAGGATTAATTTGATTATTTTTATTAAAATCTGTATTATTTTCCTCTGTCATAATTGACTTCTTCCTCTCAAACAACATGAGCAGTGTGACTTAGACAATTTTTAAGGTTAAATATAGCTGAAACTCTCTGTCCATGTTTTCAGTTAACTAATTAGGGTTTGCTAATTAAAATATCAAAGCATTGACTGATATTAGTGACAAAGCTGGTGAATCGCCCATTACTTTGACATTAGCCTGAGTCACGGCATCAGTGATTGCACCATTTACTTCTGTTGGCATAATTTTTGTTATTCTTAATAGTGGTTTACGTCAAAAAAGGGACAGGACTTACACAGCGACAATATTTGTAGTGCCCGGATTCTTGTAGTTCTGGCGATCTGCCGTTCGTCATTTCCTTAATAGACCTCTCCAAAAAAACAATTGGGAAACAGTCCCATAAAGGTTCTCAAACCTTGTAACATAGCTGATGAATTTTCCAGCACTTTGACATTAGCTTGAGTCATGGCATCAGTAGTTGGATCATTAGACATCTCCAGAAAAGAGAGAACAGGGAACAGGGAACAGGGAACAGGGAACAGGGAACAGGGAACAGGGAACAGGGGGAGTAATTGATAATTTATGGATAGTAATTGATTTTATTTTTCAT
>NZ_CEZPJD010000289.1:0-9232 GCF_983059655.1 Okeania sp. | reverse complement strand
TCAATAGAACGTTTACCCTTATCTAGTAACACATTTCCTTCCGGCCAATGTACTTGTAAATTACCAGGTTTCATCGGAGCTAAATACACTCTTCCTTGAAACTCACCTAAATCATTTTTCAACAGTACCTTATCCCCATCTTTTAAACTCAAATTTTCCGCATCAATAGGATTAATTAAAACTGCTTCTCGCATAGCTCCAGTAATAGCATCCTTCCTTGACTGAACCATACTATTAAACTGCTTACCTCTACGAGTCGCTACTAAAAAATATCCTTCTTTTAACTCTTCTTGAGATGAAGAAAGTATTGAAAAATTAGCCTTACTATCCGGTGTGGGAAAATTCCAACCAAAACATAAATGAGAACCACCATATTGAAAATTATCTCCTGGTTCCTTTAAATGCTGAATTCCTGAATATTGCGGAATTACTAAAGCAATTTCCTGACGAATTTCTGAAGTATTTTCAAACTCTAACTTATTTGCTAAATCAGGACGTACTAACTTTGCCAAATCCATAAAAACTTCCCATTCCGGGCGAGCTTCTCCCACTCTCCTTCCAGGAATTTCCGGGCTAAAAATCACCCTTCTTTCTGTAGTTGTTTCTGTTACTCCTCCCGGAATTTCATAACGAGTCGTCGCAGGTAACAATATTACCGTTTCTCCCGGTTCAACTAACATTTGATTAGAACAAACAATATCCTGATGTATTCGCAAAGGCAATCTTTTTATGGCAGCTTCCACATAATCTGGATCTGGCAAAACTTCTAAAAAATTTCCCCCTACAGAAAACAAAACATCTAACTTTCCTTCCGCAGCATTATCGATCATTTCCGAAGCAATTAAACCAGGAGAATTAGGCACAGAAAAACCCCAAAAATTACTCATAACTTCCGCATTTTCTTGATTAATCTTTCTCCCTCCAGGAAACACCGTAGAATAGCATCCCATTTCTGCTCCACCTTGCACCCCAGAATGTCCCCGAATTGGCATTAAACCACAGCCTTCTCTACCTACAAAACCTTTAGTTAAAGCTAAATTAATAATAGCTCTGACATTATCTTCCCCACACTCATGTTGAGTAATACCCATACTCCAAACAAATACAGCTTTTTCTGCTTCTTTTACCATTTTGGCAAAGGCATACATTTCGTTGCGGGTGCTTCCAGAAAAGCGTTCTAATTCTTCCCAAGATTGAGTATCCAATGAAGCTTTTAATTCTTCAAATTGATTCGTATAATTATTGATAAAAAATTTATCTATCCAATCATTAGCAATTAGATGTTTAATAGTGCCATTCAGGAAAGCCAAATCGCCATTAACATTAACTAAAAAGAAATCTTCGGCAAACTTAGTACCAAATAAAGCACTTTCAGGAATAGACGGTACCCAATAACGTTCCATTCCTGGTTCCCGGTAAGTGTTAATAACAACAATTTTTGTACCTGCTTTTTTTGCCCAATGTAAATATTTAACAGTAACAGGTTGATTATTTGCTACGTTGGAACCGATAAATACTAATAAATCTGTACCTATCCAGTCTTTGTAAGAACAAGTAGTAGCAGCAGCGCCAATAGTAGTTTTAAGCGCCCCGGTACTAGGGGAATGACAAATGCGGGCCGCATTATCAATGTTATTAGTCCCCATAGCCCTTACAGCTTTTTGGGCCACATAATAAGTTTCATTCACAGTGCCGCGACTGGTGAGGTAGAAACCCAGACGGTCTGGATGAGTATTTTTGAGGCGATCGCTAATTACTTCTAAAGCTTCATCCCAACTAATTCGCCGAAACCCTTTGTCCCCTTTGTCGCGACGCATGGGGTAAGGCAGTCGTCCCATTTCTCGCAATTCTGCACTACTTTTTTTTTGTAGTTGAGAAACATCTGCCAGTATTTCTGGGTTAAAAGCAGGCATTGTATTCAGGCGCAATAGTCGTAGGCGGACATTACATAAATGAAAACCATCGAGAGTCCAGTCTTTCATCCCAGTAGTACCGAGGGAACACCCGTCACAGACTCCTTTATTTAGAATTTCCCAAGCGTAGGGGAGTTGGTCGAGATTTTCAATTGTTGCGCGTATTAATTCCCAGTAGTTATTGGGGTATTGTTCGCCAATACCGAAGGGTTTCCAACTTGCCCAAATTTCCGGGTTCCAGATTTTATTTGGCTTAGGTAACATAATTTATTTAGCTCATATAAAAATTTTTATTGCACAATAATTATCGGGTAAATTTTTAGGACTATGTTATTTTTGAAGATAAATTAATATCATCTTAATATTATTATCAGTAAACATTTATATAAAAGAGCTAAAAGGGAACAAGAAACAGGAGACACGGAAATAAAAATAGGATCAAAAAATAGAAAAAATGTTTGATTTTTATAATTTATATAATTTATTTTTTTTTATTGTAAGAATAAACGACAAATTAAGAATGTAACTATCTATGTATGAATTTGCTATAATGGCAGGGAAAATAATGCTTAGGAGATTTTTTTTATTTCCTATTGTCTATTAAACATTTAGTTTAACAACTGATAACTGAAATGATATTTTACTATTGCCCTAAGCAACTATTTCTTTGCTATATTTGACTTGATTAATATCACATAAATGATAACAGCCATAAGATGGAAATTATTAAAGCTTTGCAAACGACTGTATCAACTGCTCTATATGCGTGTAGTTATCATTCTTGTAACTTTACTCTGTTTGGGTTTTAGTATAGCTTTAGTAGGAACCTACTACCTCTCGATTAATTTAGTAGATTCCCAAGCTATACACTATGCAAAAGTAGCTGTCAAAACTTTGAATGAAGCTAGAATCCTGTACAGCAAAAATGTTGTCGATCGGATCAAGTCAATGGATGGTATTATGGCCATAGCTGAATATCATACTGTCAAAGGAGGTATTCCTAATCCTGCTACTTATACTATCGAACTTGGGGAGCGCCTCAGTGATGAATCAGAGGGTATGTTGTTTAGACTTTACAGCGAGCATCCATTTCCTAATCGACAACTAACAGGAGGACCTCTAGATAAGTTTGAATGGGATGCACTGACTTACCTGAAAGAGCATCCACAAGCTTCGTTTTATCGCAAAGAGCAATTTGGCGATCGCCTCTCGTTTCGCTACACAGAAGCTGTCCTCATGGAGCCAAGTTGTGTAGCTTGTCATAATACACTACGAATTAGTCCTAGAAAAGACTGGAAAGTTGGACAAGTGCGTGGTGTCGTAGAAATTACTCAGCCTGTTGATAATGTTATACTCATAGCTGAAGATGGATTAAAAGTAATTTATACTGTTCTAATTACTATTATTGGTCTAGCAATTTCAGGTTTAATTGTAGTTATTGGACGCTTTCGTACAATTAATCAAGAGCTAGAACAGAAAGTTTTGGAAAGAACAGCAGCTCTCAATCATTTAGCTGCCATTGATGGGTTGACCCAACTGATCAATAGGCGTCAGTTTAATATACTTCTTCAGCAAGAGTGGCGACGAATGCAACAACAACAACGACCCTTATCGTTGATTCTTTGTGATGTTGATTATTTCAAGAAATACAATGATACCTACGGTCATGTAGCAGGAGATAATTGCCTTCGTGCTGTTGCCCAAGTTTTGGATAGTAGTGTCAAGCGTTGTGGAGAATTTGCTGCGAGGTATGGCGGGGAAGAGTTTGCAATTGTTTTACCAGGAGTAAATAGTTTTGAAGCAACCAAAGTCGCAACTATAATTATGGATGGTATTCATTCTCTAAAGATACCTCACAAAACCTCTTTGAATAACTCCTATGTCACCCTCAGTATGGGAATTGCAAGTACTATTCCTCAGAATCAAAGTTATCCTGAACAATTGATTAAGTGTGCAGATAGAGGATTGTACCAAGCTAAAGAAGAGGGACGGAATCGGTTTATTATTTGGCATGATAAGCAAGAATAGTTTTGGTTAAACTCAAATATAAATCAATACAGTTCAGTTAAGGGTTTTTTTGGCAGTTATGTAATCTGAAGATCTACTCTAATGGTTCTATACCTTATTAGTTTTGGCTTTACCTAAACCGTATTAAAATATAAATAATTTGGTATTGGTGAATCAATTTGACTTTGGACAAAAAAGTAGTCAGCGTAATATTTACACTAACTCCTGAAATTAAAGTTTAAAGACAGAATTAAATCTGAAATTATATTTGTTTCTAACATTATTTATCATCCTAAAAATCAGAGGATACTTCTGGTTCAATTTATTCACTAAAACATATATCTAAATAACTTTTTTGAAGGAAATTAACTACCTTATCCAACTCATCAATAATATAGCAATCAGGAATCAGTTGTGAGAATTGAGGTGTTCCTTAAAAGTATGGAATATATCAATTATGATATTCATATGATACGTTTTTTTCTTCTTCTCTGTTCCCAGCTCCGGTGTTCCCAGCTCCGGTGTTCCCTAAAAGTTTCCAACATCTCACAACTCAAATCATATTGCTATATCTCTTCGAGTCATGTTTTCTATCACATCAATATGAGCTTCATTTCTAGCTTTTCCTAAGTATTTAGATTTAGTTTTTTGTGAGTGTGAGTAGCCATGGAAAAAATTGGTGAGACTGATTGTAATTTATAATAATAGTACAGTTTTTGATTTCTATTGACTTGCTCATGAATGATATGAACTTTACAGGTAGAAAAGAGAAAAAGAATAGAAAAAAAATAAGAGTAATATCATGGTAAGCATTTCCTGCGGACTGCTGCGCAAATAGCTATTAGCTGTCAGCTAGTCTCCTGTGGAGGAACTGTGTTAACAGCAACAAGACTCTCTCCTTAATAATAGTGTTTAAATTAAAATAGGCTTTAAGAGCAAGGGAAGCAACTTTTGTAGTAAGACAATTAATAGAGCTTTTATCCTCAACTAAAAGCAATAGCTGTTTGCGTAGCATCCCGTAGGGAAGCAGTCTGCAGGAAATGCTTACATATCATGTGCGCTTGAAGACTTATAAATAAACGACAGGGGAGTCAGGAGGAAAATGAGAAAGTTTTTTTTATCACTAATTATCCGAACATGATATTAAGTCAAAGAATGGAGCAAAAAGTCTCTAAAGAATTTAAAAATGGCACAGGAAAAAACAAAAAGTGAATGGAAGATAGCAATAAGTACAGACACAATAAAAAGATTAGGAAAAAAAATATGAACAATTCTCCTCGTAACAAAACTAAAGTACAAATTTTAGTCGTAGAAAATCAAATTTATTTCACTCGTTACGACAAATTAGTAACAGAAGAACCTTTAGAAATTCGTCTGACTTTTCCGAAACAAACTATAGCAGTTACTATGCGGACTCCAGGAAATGATTTTGATTTAGCAGCAGGATTTCTCTACAGTGAAGGAATTATCAAAAATCGTGGAGATATTGAAAAAATTAGTTATTGTGTAGACCCAGAAATTGATGGGGAACAACTCCAAAATATTGTTAATGTCACTCTTAAATCTGAATTAAAACCAAACTTAAAAACCTTAGAAAGACATTTTTTTTCCTCTAGCGCTTGTGGAATTTGTGGTAAAGCAAGTATAGAATCTCTGCAAATTCAAGGTTTTTCAGCTATACCTTTAAAATCAGAAGTTCCGGCGGAAGTTATTTATAGTTTGCCCGATCGATTAAGTAATGCTCAAAGGGTGTTTAAATCTACTGGTGGTTTACACGCTGCTGCTTTATTTGATACTCAAGGAGAATTGTTGAAATTGCGAGAAGATGTGGGTAGACACAATGCTTTAGATAAGTTGATAGGGTCAGAATTTTTAGCAGGTATATTACCTTTAAATAATCATATTGTTATGGTGAGTGGGCGGTCGAGTTTTGAGATTATACAAAAATGTATAACTGTAGGTGTGCCGATAGTTTGTGCCGTCTCTGCACCTAGTAGTTTAGCAGTAGAAATAGCTAGGGAATTTAATATTACTTTAATCGGATTTTTGCGTGGGAAAAAGTTTAATATTTATTCTGGTATGGAAAGAATTAGGGTTTGCTGAATGAAGTCTTTTTGCTGAGGTAGAAGACAGGATAAATAGGAATGAGCGAGGAGGTCAGAGTAAGAATTTTCCCAAGATTGTTCTGCCCAACTATGTGCCTAAAATACTAACTTTTTGAGTGTTTTAGACTGAAGATCAGGCAATTTTTTCGATTTCAAAAAGGCACTTTTATTTATATGTCAATGCTTTTAGATTTAATCAGCAAGCCCGAGTTAAAGTCAGTCAAAAAATGGAGTATCCCTAAATTTATTCCCAAGAATTAATCAGCAAGAGCTAGGAATTCAGAAGCAAAATATGATAAGCGTTCGAAATTACTCAAGAAATTTTTATCCCGGAATTTATCCTCAATAATTAATCAGCAAGAAGTCAGAAGGAAAAATTAAAAATATGATGGAGAAACTGAAAAATTGCCACTCTTGTTAATCAAACCCCAATCTAATTTCTCTCCAGACTCCTGTATTTTGACTTCTTGTTCAAAACTGAGCTTTTGCCACCTATCCCCAAATAATTTATCAACACTACAACCTCATACCTAGATTATAGTTAATCAGGATGACTTTAAGAATTTTCATCAGTCAATTTATCTGCAAGAAGTAAGAAATAGGGAGTAATAAGAGAAAAAATGATGGAGATATGGTTAATCAGGATTACTTGAAAAATTTTAATCGGTCAATTTATCTGCAAGAAGTGGCAAGCAAGAAGTAAGAAGTAAAAATATGATAGGGATACTAAAAAATCGCTACTTTTCTTCATCAAACCCCAACCTAACTTCTCTCCAGAATCCTGTATACTGAATTTTTCTTCAAAACTTAGTTTTTACCGAATAATTAAGGTTTAAAGCCTCTCCTTTAAAGGAGAAAAGCGGTAAAGGGATGGCTAAGTCTCTACCAAAAGAAAAGAAAATATTTTCCCTAAGCATCAATCCTCTCCTTGAAAAGAAGAGGTAATTAGGGCTTGCTGAAAAAGTCTTTTTGCCAGGGGAGAATCCAGAATTCAGAATCCAGAATTCAGAAGGAATGGGAATTATAGAAGAGGTAGGAGGAAAAATCTTCCCTTGATTTTCTTCTCCTCGAAATGCCCAAAATTCGCTCCTTTTTGAGCGATTGGAGCTAAAAACAAGGTACTTTTTCAAGACCTAAAAAGGCTAAAATATTTATCTGTAAAAGCTTTGATATTTAATCAGCAAGCCCTAATTATTAATTATTAATTATTAATTATTAATTAATCTAATTCTCCTTCTAAAATAGTAGCGATCGCTTGTTTAGAATTATCTTGAAATTCTCGTACATTGACTCGATTTAACAGAAAAATCGACAGTATCATTCCTATTCCTGCCATGAGAAAAACTAAACCATAAGCAAGCATTGGAATATTAAATAAAAGTCTACCTAAATCTAAAGTCGCACCACCAAAAACTGTAGATAATCCTCTTGCCATTGCCTGAGCTAATCCCCAAGCACCTATAAAAGTTCCTGCTGTTTCTGCCACAGTTAAATCTAACATTAAACTCAGAGAAGCAGTAGTAGTTAAACCAGCAGCTAAACCATATAAAAATAAAGCCCCTTTAAATAAAGAAGGGTTGCCAGTAAACCCCGACATAACTATCAAAATAAAACTAATAGTTGTTGCCACACATCCCACTTTTAGAGAATTTTTCTTACCCAATTTTGGAACTACTAAAAATCCCGTTGTACCTAATCCGATTAAAGTGCCCATACCCGATACAGCATTCAATCTAGTAGTTTCAGAAATTGGCATCGAAAATATTTCTCCACCATAGGGTTCTAAAACTGCATCCTGCATAAATAAACTAATAATTAGTACAAATACAAATGTAAAAAATAAACCTGTTTGACGACTAGCTCTTAAAACTTTTAAAGTTGTTCCTAGAGTAACTTTATCCTCCCGATTAGCAATAGTTGAACGAGTACGATAACGAGAGTATTTTTGTTCAACTCCCACTGTGGAAATAAAGGAAAGAATCAACACAATTGCCGGCACCTTAATAAACAAACTATTAACAGATGCCTTAACAGTTTCTAATGGTGCCCCCACACCAACCTGCTTCAGTAAAACACTACTCGTAATTGCTCCAATAATAATTCCTACCATCAGCATCGACCAAACTATACCGACAACTTTAGAACGATTATCCTCATCAGAAATATCTACCAATAATGCAGCAAAAGGTGTAGAACTTGCACTTAAAGCCAAACCATAAATTATAAACATTAAACCCAACATTCCAATCCAAAAAAATGTGGGATTCGTCCAACCATTCACTTCTAAACTATCACCAACTTGCCACATAACTTGTACAGCAATAAAAGCAGTTAAAGTAAACAAAACTGCTCCTATCCACATATAACCTGTACGGTGTTGACCAAACAAAGGTTTAACATCAGACATTTGACCAAACCAAACCCTTGCTGGTGCCATAAATTGATATAATGACAAAGTAAATGCTACGATTGTGGCAGGAATTGTTAATTCAGTAATCATCACTCGGTTCAAAACTCCAAGTGTTAAAACGGACATTGTTCCTAACCCCATTTGATATAAACCTAATCTAAAAAATAGAAAATTTTCTTTGATTAATTTGATAAATTTGAGTGGGCTGGAAGAATCTTTGATTGTCATAACTATATTATTATTAAGTATTAAATAAGACGTAAATTCAGTTATAGCAGGGAACAGGGAACAGTGATAAAAGCTTTTATCTATCTGAGGTTTATCATCAATATAGCAATATGATTTGAGTTGTGAGATATTGGAAACTTTTAGGGAACAGGGAACAGAAAACAGGGAACAGAGAAGAAGAAAAAACGTACCATATCATACCAATTTCATAAAATATTGCTACAGTAATAACACAGGAAACAGGGAACAGGAAACAGAGAAAGAAAAACATAATAAAAAAGAGGAAAAAAAGGTGGAAATTTTAGATTTTATGAAATTTATAATTTTTTCTTTTAGGAATAAATCACAAATTAAGATGTAACTGCCTTTTTTGAATTTGGTATTAATATAATAATTGCTATATTCTATACTTTTAAGGAACACTTGAATTCTCACAACTGATTCCTGATTGCTATATATGTCTTAACCAACTCCTTCCTTACTATATCAGTTATAGCAATCTTATTTCAGTTACGGGTCATTTCAGTTATCAGTTATCAGTTATCAGTTATCAGTTATCAGTTATCAGT
>NZ_CEZPJD010000288.1:0-9262 GCF_983059655.1 Okeania sp. | reverse complement strand
CGGAACCTACTCCAGAATCAACTCCAGAACCAGAGACAACACCGGAGCCAACTTCGGAACCTACTCCAGAATCAACTCCAGAACCAGAGACAACACCGGAGCCAACTTCGGAACCAACACCGGAACCAGAGCCAACACCGGAACCAACTCCAGAGCCAACTTCGGAACCAACACCGGAACCAGAGCCAACACCGGAACCAACTCCAGAGCCAACTTCGGAGCCAACACCAGAACCAGAGCCAACACCAGAACCAACACAGGAACCTACTCCAGAACTAGAGCCAACGCCAGAGCCAACACCAGAACTAGAGCCAACGCCAGAGCCAACACCAGAACCAGAGCCAACACCAGAACTAGAGCCAACGCCAGAGCCAACGCCAGAACCAACACCAGAACCAACACCAGAACCGGAACCAACACTAGAACCAGAGTCTACTCCGGAACCAACTCCAGAGCCAACTTCGGAAGCAACTATGACACCTGATCCAGTAACATCCCCAGAGCCAGCAGTGGAACCACAACCTGTTCCCGAAACAACTTCGGCATCAGAAGCAGAAATTATTTCTGACTTCTATCCCATTTTAGAACGACAGCCAACTCCTGAAGTAGAAGCAGAGTTAGCTTCCGTTTTATCCCCAGAAGAAACAATTCTTTTGATACCTGCCGAACCAATACCAGCAATAGTAGATTTCAATACTGCTACCAGTACTATCCCAGAAGAAAACACCTTTATCGGAACTTCAGACTCCGACAACTATATCGGCACTGAAAATGCTGATGCCATCTACGGTAATGATGACAATGATCGCCTTATCGGTATGGATGGTAGTGATGTTATTATTGGTGGTACAGGTAGTGCAGATCGAATTCAAGTAAGTCAGACTAATACTCCTACTAATGATAACGATCTAATCTTTGGTGGACGCCAAGAAGATTTAATCAATGCAACTCAAGGCGAAGATACTGTCTATGCAGGGAAAAACAAAGATATTATCTATGCAGGTAAAGGTAATGATTCTATATTTGGAGACAACGATAATGACACTGTGATGGGAGACAAAGGAGACGATAGCATCTACGGTGGTAATAGTGATGCTAGCCAAGATAGTAATGGAAACGACTTACTCCACGGCGGTGAAGGAGATGACTACCTCAATGGCAACCGAGGTAATGACACACTATCAGGAGGTACAGGTAACGATAGTACCAATGGTGGTAAGGGTGACGATATTCTCTACGGAGGAATAGGCAACGATAGCATCAATGGTGATAAAGGAGAAGATACTCTAATAGGTGGGGAAGGAGATGATTTACTCAATGGTGGCCAGGGAGACGACCTACTTTATGGTGGTCAGGGTAATAATACTCTCAGTGGTGGTGAAGATGGCGATCGCATTGTCTTAACTGCTTTTGAAGGAGTCAATACTATAACTGACTTTAGTAATGAAGATACTCTAGTTTTAGTCGGCTTTAGTTTTGAAGAAATAGAGTTTGTTCCCAATATTGATGAAAATATTACAGCTCTTGTTCTCAATAGTGAAACTATCGCTATTCTTGAAAATACTCAAATTATTGATACGACTGCCTTAGACTTCATAGAATATCAATCTATTGAAGAAATATAATATTATCGGGACTTGTATCATGTTCAGTACATGATATTAAGTTATCAACTATGTCACTTGATATAAGACATTTGTCATAAAAACCAAACTAGTTTCTATAAAATTTCTCAATAAAGATAAATTTGTAACTACTTGACAAATATATTTAATTATGAGATAAAACAAATTTATGAGTAAAATTTAAATAGTGTATGGAAACAATTTATACATTGTAAAAGTCACTATGTATTACAGGTTACAGATAAAGTTAGGTCAAATTATCGCAAACTTTTAAGGGTGGAGTATAATTTTATGCTAATTAATTCTGATAAAAGGTAAAAGTTATCAAGAATAAATTGCAATATTATTAAAATGGATCGGGAAAATTAAGTGATTAGCTATACCTAATTTATCATTTATCAAATAAAAACAAGGAAAAAATTGAAAATGAAACTTACTAGACGTATATTTTTAGCAACAGGCACAGCAATGGCGAGTGTAGCGATCGCCGAACTTGGTAAAAATAATAGAGGATTAGCCCAAAGTGGGGCGATAAATCTCTATTCTTCTCGCCACTACGATACCGATCAAGCTCTCTACGACAGTTTCACCAAGAAAACTGGCCTCAAAGTGAACCTAATAGAAGGCAAAGGAGATGAGTTAATCGAACGTATCAAAAGTGAAGGTGCTAACAGCCCTGCAGATGTTTTTATTACAGTAGATGCAGGTCGTTTGGGAAGAGCCGAAGAAGCAGGAATTTTGCAACCCATTTCTTCATCTACTCTCAACAGTAAAATTCCAGCCAACCTCCGCAGCCCTGAAAACCTATGGTTTGGTTTCTCTAAACGGGCACGGGTAATAGTTTATAACAAAGGCAAAGTTAAACCATCTGAGCTATCAACTTATGAAGACTTAGCTACAGATAATTGGAAAGGCAAAATTCTGATTCGTTCCTCCAGTAACATTTATAATCAATCCCTAATAGCATCTTTAATTGAAACTCTTGGAATGTCAGACACCGAAAATTGGGCAAAAGGACTTGTTAGTAACTTTGCTAGACCTCCAGAAGGAAATGATACTGCTCAAATAAAAGGTGTTGCTGCAGGTATCGGTGATATTGGTATTGCTAATAGTTACTATGTAGGCCGTTTAGCAAAATCTGACAAAGCAGAAGACAAAGCAGTTGTTCAGAAAATAGGAATGTTTTTCCCTAACCAAAATGGGCGCGGTACTCACATTAATATTAGTGGTGGTGGCGTAGTTAAAACTGCCCCCAATAAAGAAGGTGCAATTAAGTTTCTCGAACATTTGGCCAGCCCAGAAGCTCAAAAAATCTTCTCTGAGGGTAACAATGAATATCCTGTAGTTGAAGGTGTACCTGTGCCTAGCGTTTTGACACCATATGGCAACTTCAAGAGCGATGCTGTAAATGTTGCTGTTTATGGCAAGTTGAATGCTGAAGCTATTAAATTAATGGATCGTGTAGGCTGGAAATAGTAGCGATCGGCGAAGACAGAAGGCAGAGGGCAGCAGGCAGAAGAGAAAAATTTTTTGTTTGCTAACGCACAACTTTCCTATCTTTTGCGGAGAAGTTGCGCTAAGAAGATGAAAGGTAAAACGTTAATTCGGAGCGCAGAATAGAGTTTTATCATTAATTATCTGGACATAAATCATCAATTCTTTCCCTCTACTCTGTAGGGACGTTGCATGCAACGTCCCTACTACTGTCTATACCGTGTTACTGAGGAATTGGAAGTCATCATCAGGATTTTATTAGCTACACTTAT
The DNA here is from genome assembly GCF_983059655.1 of Okeania sp. Taxonomy (NCBI): domain Bacteria; kingdom Bacillati; phylum Cyanobacteriota; class Cyanophyceae; order Oscillatoriales; family Microcoleaceae; genus Okeania; species Okeania sp. The sequence goes on along the minus strand of NZ_CEZPJD010000288.1, from coordinate 5,871 downwards.
TTGATAAGGAAGGCAGAAGGCAGAAGGTAAAGAAAAGCTTAAAGAGAGAAGGTTTTTAATCGCTAATAGACATCTCCAAAAATTAAAAATAAAATCAATTCTTATCTAGAAATTATCAATTATTCTTCTCTGTTCCCTGTTCCCTGTTCCCTGTTCCCTCTTTTCTGGAGATGTCTAATTATCCGGACATGATATTATTCCTAAATCCTGAGTTATGATTCCTTAGCGATACGATGGCTCATTACTCGCACTCTATCTATATCACAACGATACATAACAAACTCTTAATGATATAAGTAATGACGATTGTGTAAAAATAAATAGATTATATTTACATTAAGAGATTATTCATGGCAATTCAACTCCAACAAGCTCTAGAAGTAGGAAAATATCTCCTGACTCAACGTCTCAAAGGGCGTAAACGTTTTCCCCTAGTTTTAATGCTGGAGCCTCTATTCAGATGTAATTTAGCCTGCCCTGGTTGTGGAAAAATTCAGCATCCCAAGGAAATACTCAAGCAAAACTTAACACCTCAAGAATGTTTTGCTGCTGTAGAAGAGTGTGGCGCTCCCGTGGTTTCTATTCCTGGAGGCGAACCTTTATTGCATCCACAAATTGCTGAAATTGTGCAGGGGTTAGTCGATCGCCAAAAATTTGTTTATTTATGCACTAATGGTTTGTTACTTGAAAAGAATATAGATAAATTTAAACCCTCTCCTTATCTAACTTTTAGCATTCATCTTGATGGTTTACAAGCAACTCACGATCAATGTGTTGACCGACAAGGAGTGTTTGAAATAGCAGTTAAAGCAATTCGTGCTGCTAAAGCAAAAGGATTTCGAGTTACTACTAATACTACTGTATTTGAGGGAACAGACCCGAAACAAATGCAAGATTTTTTTGATTTTTTGGAAAGTTTAAATATTGATGGGATGATGATTTCTCCTGGTTATAGTTATGAATGGGCACCAGACCAGGAACATTTTCTTAAACGTCAACAAACACAGTTACTATTCCGAGAAATTCTTGCTCCTTTTAAAGCTGGTAAAAAAAATTGGAATTTTAACCATAATCCTTTATTTTTAGATTTTTTAATGGGAGATAAAAATTATGATTGTACTCCCTGGGGTAGCCCTAGTTATAGTGTGCTAGGTTGGCAAAAACCTTGTTATTTAATGAATGAAGGATATTATGCTACTTTTAAAGAACTTTTAGAGGAAACTAATTGGGATAATTATGGTTATAAAAGTGGGAATCATAAATGTGCTGATTGTATGGTTCATTGTGGTTATGAACCGACAGCAGCAATGGCCGCAATGGAGCTAGAAAATATTCCTCAAGTTTTGGGTTCTTTGTTGAAAATTGGTGGTTAAATAAGAGGTAAGGAAGAGGGAAGAAGGAAGAAGGAAGAAGGAGTAAATATTGATAAAATAGCAAGTGGAAAGTTGAGTTTTTTCTCTTTCTACTTGTTATACAAATTTGATGAATTTTTGCTACCAATATTGAGGTTATTTCTAGTCGTCAGTAGGAATAACCCATAATACTTTCATAAGCAAACCCTAATTAAAATGAAAAAACCGATATTTTCAACTTTACTTAATCAAATTTTTCAACTCCCGCCATATAGAAGGTTGATTAGAAGTTGATGTTGGATGAGTTAAAATTCCCTGAGTGGGGCTGAACAAAAAAGCTAATATAAATAATCCAAATGATACTAATACAATTGCCGGACCTGATGGTAAATTATAGAAGTAGCTAATATACATTCCACTAATACTAGATAAAACCCCTATTCCTACTCCTAAAATCATTACTTCGTGTAGCTGTTTTACTAAGAGATAAGCTGTAGCTGCTGGTGTAATTAATAATGACAAAACTAACACTACGCCCACTGCTTTGAGACTGGCTACAATTGTCAAACCAATTAACATCATTAGCCCCAAGTTTAATAAATTTACAGGTAAACCTACTGCTTGAGCGCCCAGGGGGTCAAATGTGTAAAATAATAGTTCTTTATACAGCAATACTACTACTAATAAAACAATCACAGCAATAATTAATGTATCTCTCACATCCCCAATAGTCACGCCGAGAATATTGCCGAATAAAAAATGATTTAGGTCAATTTTATTGTCTTTCTGAATAATTGTAATTAATGTAATTCCTAGTGCAAAGAAAGCAGAAAAAACTATCCCCATTGCTGCATCTTCTTTGATTGGCGATCGCGTCCTAATTAGATTAATTAAAATAGTACTAATTACTCCGGCAATAAATGCTCCAATAAAAATATTTGCCCCTACTAAAAAAGCAACAGCTAATCCCGGCAATACTGAGTGACTAATGGCATCTCCTAACAGAGCTAATCTTTGTACCATTAAATAACTACCTACTACTGCGCAGATAATTCCAACTATTACCGCTACTAAGAGCGATCGCTGCATAAAACTATATTGTAATGGCTCTAGTAATGTTTCTAACATTAGTGTTTATTTTTCCTTTTTTTGTCTGTTTGATTATTTTAATTTTATAGCAAAAAATTAAGTGGTAAGTTAAAAATATTTGAGATAATTAAGTAAAATTTTATAGTTACAGCAGATTTCAAGTATATGAAGTACAGATATTAATAATTAAATGTTCCCAGTGCGAGCATCTTGCTCGCGAGGGTGTACCTCACAAAAGTGGAATCCGCTGTATCAATATCTCACGATAGTCATCTAACTTATCCATTTAATTATTCTCTCAACTTTTTCATCAAAATTTATTAGAAGCAGTTGTATTTTATTAATAATTAATTGACCTAATTTATCTTGAAAAATACTTTCATAAGCTTGCTGACTAACAGCAAAATAAAGTAAACATTCTGGTTCTAGCTCCAATAATACAGTTCGATAAATTTCATATTTCCCCACTGCTATTTGTAAATTGCTGATGGGAGAAAAACTAATAAAACTTTTGATTTCTACAGCAATTTTTTACCTTATTTTTCGGCAGTGATCGCTGTTTTTTCTACACCTAAATCAACATAAATATGTTTACCTCCATAACCTAAATATAGAGGAAAGTGGGTAATTGTACAACCATCTGTTTTTAATGCTTCAACAACTGTATTATGATAAATATCTCTAGCTGGCATTAGTTATTTAAAAGTTTAATGGTTTAAAGTATATGCAACAGAAGTAAATTTGATTTTAACAACCAAGCAGGTCAATAGATTGTCCTTGATATAGGATAAATTTAATTTAGATTGAATTATATTCCAGAGTAAAATATTCTGAAGGTGGCATAATAAGTATTAGATAGTAATATAATAATCAATCCTAGAAAGAAAATAAAATGAGAAGAACAATTAATTTTCAAAATATTTCCTGGTTTTGGGACTTATATCAAAGACAACTTCTCGATCTAGAGCCACCATACCAAAGACGTAGTGTTTGGAATCAAAACTATAAAGATGACTTTATTGATACAGTATTACATCAATATCCAGCACCTGCAATTTTTATATATCAAGAAATCACTCCTGAAGGATTTTCAAAAGTGAGTGTAGTTGATGGAAAACAAAGGTTATCTACCCTATTTCAATTTGTTAATAATGAATTTCCCGTATATGAAAAAACCAAAATTCAACGCTTTAGTGGTAAATATTTTAAAGATTTAAAACCTGAAGATAAACAAGAATTTTGGAGGTATCAATTTGCCATTGAATATTTACCATCATCTAACGAAAGTATTATTGGTGATATCTTTAATCGTATTAATCGTAATGTAATTAAATTAACTCCTCAAGAGCTTCGTCATGCAAGATTTAGTGGTGATTTTATTACTCTTGCAGAGGAATTATCTATTTGGATGTTTAAGCATTTTGGAAAAAACAGTAAAAACTTTCCTAACCTTAATTCAACTTCCAGAAAACAGATGAAAGATGTTGAAATCGTAGCACAACTACTTTTATTTTTAGAAGAAGGTGCGAAGTCTTATAGTGCTGATTATCTTGATAGAGCTTTTACTAATCGAGATAGTGAATGGGAAGAAAAAGATGAAATAGAAGATGAATTTCGGGAAACCATTAAATCTATAGGTGAAATATTAGATTTATCAAAAGATATTAACTTAGCTAAAACTAGGTTGAAAAATCAGGCAGATTTTTACTCTTTATTTGGCGCTATTGCTGAGTTAAATCGTGAGGATTTGCTAGAAATAAATAAAGAGGTTGGCTCACAAATATGTCATTTTCTAAAAATTGTAGAAGATAAAGAATTGCAAAATAAATCAAAACATGAGTTAAATGATTTTCAACAAAAAGCATCAGATTATTATAAAGCAGCAAAATCTTCTTTTACAGATGCTGGTCCTAGAAAAACTAGAATTGAAATCATTAAATCTTTATTGAAGGGAGATATTAATTGAGAATAATCTTAAATATATGATCTATCCTTCTATTCTAGACCGTAAATATAATCAATATCAACCATTTGTTGAAAAATTAGCAAAAAAAGTAAAAGAAACATTATTAAACTTTTGCGATACTAAAGGATATGCTTTTACTTCTCGAATTAAAAGTATTGAATCTCTGGCTGAAAAAATTGAAACGGGAAGGTTTCAAAAATGGTCAGATTTAGACGACTTGTTTGCTTGTACAATTATTATCCCGACTCTATCTCACGAAAAGGAGGTGACAGAATTTTGTAAAAGTACATTTGAAATTATCAATACAGTAAAAAGAGGACAGAATAGAAAATCTCCAGATACATTTAAGTTTGACTCAACTCGAATTTATGCTCAACTTAAAAGTAATAATGACATAATTCAAGAGCATGAACTAAGTATTTATAAAATTAAATTTGAAATACAAATCAAAAGTGCTTTTGAACACGCCTGGTCTGTTTCAACTCACGATCTTGTCTATAAAAATTCGGAAATTGACTGGAGAAAATTACGCTTAGCTGCACAAATTAAAGCAACGGTTGAACAATTAGATATGTTAATACTTGCTTTTGAACAAACTTCCGAGTTTATTCAAGATAATAATTACCTGGAAATCAAAAACAAACAATATTTAGTAAAGGAAATAAATAAATTATTTCAAGATAAAAAAATACCTAGTGAGCTTCAGCCAAAAGATATGAGTCGTTTTTGCGATAACTTATATCGTCTGTTAATTGATGTAGTTGAAGAAAAGCAAATTAAAGAAAAAGTTAAAGCAGTAATCCAGAAAATTCAATCAACAAAAACAAATCAAATTCCGCTCAGTATTTCATTATTTCAATATTTCATTAGTATTTTGATATCAGAGAAAATAATTGATTCTTCTATAAATAGATATTATTGGCATATCACCCAAGAAGTTATAAGTCTTTATCCAGAACTAAGGACTATTAACTCTACTTTTGAGTATGAAGAAAATTATTTTTAATGCTTACTTCAACTTATTTTAATAAAGTGTAACGCACCATCTAGATTTTATAGCGGTTTTCACAAAGGTAGACTACAAAACTTCTACCCTCTGCCTTTAGAGGAATCTGAAAAGTTGTTTAATACTGAATGTTGCCCCCCGAGCAAGCCAATTCTGGGGGGAACAAGAATCCATTAGCTGGTAAAAGTCCCCCAAAATAGGGGGATTTAGGGGGCACGTGATGTAGCAAATGAGACTTTTCAGACAACCTCTTAAACCAAAATCTCTGTACTCTATGTTAATGAAAACTACTATAATTTTCGGTGTATTACACTTTTTGGAGCTAAAAAATTACTCATCGTTTTTTACTACAATATTAAAGTGTAGAACATCTTCCCGCACACCCCCAACTCTTGTATATAAATCTATTGCCGGATCGTCACCATAGTCAGCTTGAACAAAAATAACATAAGCTCCCT
>NZ_CEZPJD010000287.1:0-9292 GCF_983059655.1 Okeania sp. | reverse complement strand
GGCGAAGACGTGATAGATACGACCGGGACTATGATTCTTATAACAGAAATTGTGACTATTATGGCAATTGTCACTACTTTGAAAATCGGCCTAGAAATATTAGAAAAAACATTAGATTCAAATACTATTTCAACCGTGATTAAAAATCTAAAAAATTAGATACGTTATTACCCGAACGAGTCCCTAAGTATAATCCCAGAGTTGTCAAAAAGCCTGTATCAATGTGCGCTGGCTTATGTACAAATTGCAGAAACTGTCCAATAGCTAAAAGTCTTATACTATCAGCTTTTTATTCCCCCCTATTGCCTCTCTTAGTTAGCATTCCGCAAGCGAGCTGGTGGCGACGCGGGGTCTGACCGCTGTTGCCTATTGCCTGTTGCCTGCGCACAGTCCTATATACACAAACAATGCTACCAGACATGATATTCAGCCTTCTTTTTCCTTCCTACTCTTCTTCCATCAATTCAGCAATAATATCAAACCGAAACTCATCAGCTAATTCCATCAAAGCGTCTGTGAGTTGCTGGTGTTCTTCTGGAATTTGCTCTAATAGAGAAATAACCTCCTCAGAGCTACAGCTAAGAGCTGCTGTGCGAAGTTGAGAGCGAAACTCTGGACTGATACTAATATCACTCAAGGTGTCTTTAGATAAATTAGGTACTGTTGAAGTATCGGTGTCAGGAGTAGAGGTAATATTACAAGAACTATATATGTATTTAACACCAATACATTCAGCAATTGAGTTGAGCAAAACATCTTCCTCAACTGGTTTGGAGAGTATATGACAACAGTTATCTTCCAAAAATGAATGTTGCTCGTCACTAAAAGCTCCAGAAGCAGAAAGGGCAATAATCATCGTATTTTGACCTTCAGGGGTAGATTTAATCTGTTCAATAGCCTCAAATCCATTCATTCCAGGCATTCGTAGGTCCATACAAATTAACTGTGGTTGGTGCTGCTCCCACTGGTGGAGCGCCTCTTCACCATTAGCTGCTTCTAATATTCGGAAACCTAATGGTCTCAACATCATCAGTAGCAATTTTCGATTTTCTTCTCGGTCATCAACTACTAAAATACGATATTCTGGTTGGTCGGGAGCAAGACCTAATATTTGTTGAACAACTGGCAGCTTGGTATGGGTAGTATCGGCAGCATAATTAACCATAATTGAGAAACTAAAAGTTGTTCCTGAAGCAGGATTACTCTGGATATGAATATCGCCACCCATTAGTTGCACAAATCCCTGACTTATTGACAAACCTAGACCTGTACCTGTTTGAGAATACCTACCTGCTGTGCCTTGAACAAATGCTTCAAATATTTTCTCTAACTCTTGCTGAGTCATACCTTTACCTGTATCTTCAATCTCAAACTCTAAGTTAGTAGTTAAATCAACGGGGTTCACTTCTGTATCATCTTCTGTATCATTACTTTCTGATATTTGTGCAACTCGGACGCTTAATTTCACATGACCCACATCAGTAAATTTGATAGCATTGGAAAGGAAGTTAATCAGTACTTGTCGTAGTTTCTGCCGATCGCCATAAATATATTGAGGTACTCTCTCATCAAGCTCAAGCAATAAATTCAAACCTTTTTTTTCTGCACTTGGTCGAAACATTTGTCTCAGCTCTGTGATGAAGGCTTTAAAATCAAACAAACTCAGCTTCAGCTCCATGCGGTTAGCTTCTAGCTTAGAAAAATCCAAAACTTCTTCGACTAATTCTAGTAAATTATTCCCACTTTTATATATCAGGTCTAACTGCTCTATTTGCTGCTCATTGAGATTATCTCCATGGGCTAAAAGTTGTGTAAAACCTAGAATAATATTTAGAGGTGTTCGCAGCTCATGGGTCATCTGTTTGAAAAAGTCACTCTTAGTATTGTTAGCTACTTCAGCTAATTTTTGGCTTTCTAATAACTTTTGTTGAATTTGTTTGAGTTGAGTAATTTCTGTAATTACTCCACCAATTCCTTGTTTGCCGTTTTCTAATTCTATAGGATAATAACTTGATAGCCACCAACCTACTGTTTCAATGTCAGTAGCATGAGGAGCATTAATTTCAATATTTCTGATAATTTCTCCTGTTGCCAATATTTTATGGAATAAGGGATTTAATTGATCTGCTAAATACGGTAGTGCTTCTGCAAAAGTCTTGCCAATATTTTCTGATACGTTCAAGTTATTAATCTCAGCAAAAATAGAGTTAATGCGTAAAAATCTTAATTCTTGGTCTAGTAAAAACAAACCTGCGGGACTAGATTCATACAAGCTTTCCAGAACATTATTAGTGTGTGTGAGTTTAGTTTTAGTCTTTTGGAGTTCGTTAATATTTACTAATGTGATGACTATGCCATCGTTGATCTCATCTTCCCGAATATAGGGATGAATGCGCAGGAGTAAATTTTCTCTAGTAGGAGATAAAGTTACTTCCCTCTCGATTAATTTTTGATTGCTGAGAGCTTGTTGGATAATTTCGATGAAATCTGGGCAGTCTAGGTTGTGAGTAAAATGATATATAGGGCGGTCAATGTCAGTGCCTCTAATATTAATAGCTTGGGTAGCAGGGGGGGTAAATCTACGAATTTTGAGATTTTTGTCGAGGAAAACTACGCCGATATCTATACTCAGGAGCAGATTATCAATATCTTCACTCAGATGAGTCAGCTCTTCAATTTTTGCCTGATATTGGGAGTTAATAGTAAACAATTCTTCGTTTGTTGACTGTAACTCTTCATTGGTACTTTGAAGCTCTTCGTTGGAGGCTAGTAATTCTTCATTAGTAGCTTGTTGCTCTTCGTTAATAGTTTCCAGCTCTTCTACTGCTGCTTGTAAATTTTCTTTGGTTTGTTGAAGTTCATATTCTAGCTCTGTAATTTGTTGTGCTACTTCTGGTGCTACTTCATAAACTTTTTTTTGACGATCGTTCAGTAAAGATACCATTGGTGGGGTTTCTATTTCCAGAAATACAATTAAATATTCTTCTAATGATGGGGTGTTGCAGTTGTAGCCAACTCGCAGAGTAATATTTTCTTCTCGATAGTTTCGGTAGAGTTTTATTCCAGTATACAAAACTGTCAGCTTATCTCGTTTGGCACGATGCAGTGCTGTATCTAAAGGTAGCTTTAGTTCTGGTAAAATAATGTCGGTGACTTCTAAATTTGCTTCCCCAATAGGAATTTGTAGTAGATCGGCCTCATTGTAGAAAACATTCAGTAAGCGGTTATCTATATTTACCAACAAAGCAGTAATTTTTCGCTCCCCAAAACCTACTTGAAATACTTCTGTCAGCATTTTGTCAAGTCTGTAGCGATTAAGTTTTGTCTGTCTGGAAGAATAGATAGTAGCCATGGTTACTGCTTTTGGTGTCAGATGAGTTAAGGGTAGCTGGACATCTCGTCGCTTGTGATAAACTTTCAAACAAGATTTGAGGGGGATAAATTCTTCCTCTAATTCTCCAACGCTTTCAGTATTACCTAAAAATAAAATTCCTTGGGATGATAAGGAAAAGTGGAGTAACCGTAGCACTCGTTGCTGCAATTCTGGCTGCATATAAATCAGTACGTTACGGCACGAAACTAAATTCATCCTAGAAAAACCAGGATTTTTGCTCAGATCGTGAGGGGCAAATATCAGCATTTCCCTCAGCGATCGCTTTACTTGGTAACTATCTACTTCATGGTGAAAATATCTTTCTAGGTATTCCTGAGGTATATATTTGGCAATAGACTCTGGATAAATTCCCCTAGCAGCAGTTTCTAGAGCTTTATTATCAATATCCGTGGCAAAAATTTTCACTTTTAGAGACTTACCTGTTTCTCGGATAGCTTCATCAATTAGGATGGCCATTGAGTAGGCTTCTTCTCCTGTTGCACAAGCAGAAACCCAAATTCGCAATTGTTTTTCTTCTAGTTGAGCTTTCTTTACAAGTTCGGGCAGAATTTCTGTTCTTAAATATTCCCAAGCTGGAGGATCTCTAAAAAAAGAGGTAGCACCGATGAGTAAATCTTGGTAAAGTATTTTTTGTTCTTCTTGAGAATTTTTGAGATAATGAATATAATTTTCTAGCTTTCCAGCTCCTACTACAGTGCAGCGATGAATAATTCGACGAGTGATGGTGGAAGTTTTGTAATAGTAGAAATCTACTTCTTTATATTTGTAGAGGATACTTAATATTTCCTGTAGTTCTTCGGAAGGAATTAATAGTGATTCTTTATCTTCTCTAGATGATAATAGATTTTTTTCCCACTCCACAATGTGGTAAATAAGTTGAGCAAGTTCTACTGGAGACAAGATTTCTTCAATTAACTCAGAGGAAATAGTATTGGTGGACATACTGGTAAATTGGTCTGTTTCTGGAGATTTAACCAGAGCAAAGCCATTAGCGTCACGGATAGCTGCTAATCCTTCTTGGCCATTATCACCACTGCCAGAAATGAGAATGGCAAGAGCGTGCTTTCCCCATTCTTGTGCCAGAGACTTGAAAAAATAGTTGATGGGAGTGTCAGACTCTGAGGAAAGATCGAGTAAATGTAGGGTCTGAGTTTCTAAATATAGATATTTTCCCTCTGGCGCAATATATACAGTCCAGGGGTTCATTTTCATTCCATCTTCTATAGTATGGACTGTAAGGCTCGTTTTTCCTTCTATAAGTTGGACAAGCTGACTAGGAAAATTAGCAGATTGATTTTGGAGTACTATTATGAATGCAATATTTAGTTGCTTTGGCAAATGAGAAAAAAATGTTTCTAGTAGTTGTAGATTCTCTACAAATATTGCTATACCTACGACAAACAATTGGTTTTCTGGTTGTAATTTCATTTTTTAATTGGGGAAGAGGTAATTTCAGTTATCAGTTATCAGTTATCAGTTATCAGTACCTCTAGCTGTTTGCGCAGCATTCCGTAGGAAATGCCTTATGCTTGAAATCTGGCATATTCTCTTTTATCTTGGTCTCATGGATATGGTTAGATAACCCATCCATGCCTCAATCGCTTTTTATCCCCTAAAAAGGGGAAGCGTATACCCAGAATTTTTCGGTAATAAGCAATAAGTCGTACTTCACTTTTTTAATCAATGCTATAACAATCATTTGTCCTACCTATTTTAACTGGACTATCAAATATACAATTAATTTTGTTTGACTACTTATTTTAGTAAACTATTCAAGAAAATAGGGAATAGGGAAAGACTTTTCAAATAGAGGAATTATTAATAAGTCAATATTAATCTACTAATGTTAAATTTTGGACAGTTTAAAGTTAAAACTATTCATCTATACCAACTGCCATGGCTACTCTTGAGCGATCAAATATCTGTTTGAGAGAACTCCGCAGTAGAAATAAAGGAATATCAACTTTCTTCTTTATTCTTCCTTCTTCCTTCTTCCTTCTTCCTTCTGCTATATATTATCATGCTATAATTTCCAGATTCATAAAAAAAGTTATTAATTTTTTTTTAATTAATTCCAGTGAATAATAACCCTCGTAAATTAGCTTTTACTATCCTCCAAGAAGTGTATCGAAAACAAGCTTTTGCTGATTTTGCCCTAGATAAACATCTCAGAAAAAATGATTTAATTGATGCTAACCGTAGATTAGTTACAGAATTAGTTTATGGATGTGTGAGAAAGCAGCGATCGCTTGATGCAATTATCGATCAATTAGCAAAAAAGAAATCTCACCAACAACACCCAGATTTACGAATAATTCTTCATATTGGTTTATATCAATTATCTTATTTAGCACAAATTCCAGAATCAGCAGCAGTTAATACCACTGTTGAGCTAGCAAAACAAAGTAAACTAGCTAGATTAACTGGTTTTATTAATGGTTTACTCAGAGAATATATTCGGCGAGAATTGACAATAGATCTACCTAAAAATCCAGTACAAAAATTAGGAACATTATATAGTTTTCCTGACTGGATAGTTGAATATTGGATAGAGAAATTAGGTTTAAAAGAAACCGAAGAATTATGCTCATGGTTCAATCAATCGCCGAGCCTTGATTTAAGAATTAATCCGCTCAATACTTCAATCAAAGAAGTAGAAACAGCAATTAAAAATGCAGGTATTTCTGTTGACTGGATGCCCCAATTTCCCCAACTTTTAAGACTAACAGGTGCAGTAGGTCCAATTCAAGAATTACCAGGTTATAAAGAAGGTTGGTGGTCAGTTCAAGATAGTAGCGCTCAATTAGTTAGTTATTTATTAAATCCACAACCAGGAGAAACAATTATTGATGCTTGTGCTGCCCCTGGAGGTAAGACAACTCACATAGCAGAATTAATAGGAGATAATGGCAAAATTTTTGCTATTGATAAAACAGATTCTCGTCTAGAAATGTTAGAACAAAATGCTGAAAGATTGCAGTTAAAATCTATTTCTATCTCTATAGGAGATAGTCGAAGTTTTCCTGAATTTATTAATCGAGCTGACCGAGTTTTATTAGATGTACCTTGTTCTGGTTTAGGAACTTTACACCGTCGAGTAGATGCAAGGTGGAGACAAACTCCAGAAAATATTCAAAAGCTCTCAAAACTTCAGAGTGAGTTATTAGGAAATACTGCCAAATGGGTAAAACCAGGGGGAGTTTTGGTATATGCAACTTGTACAATTCATCCTTTAGAAAATGAGGAAGTGATTGAGAAGTTTTTGACAAATAATTATGAGTGGGAAATTGAAGCACCAACTATTGATTTTATAGTGTCTCCCACTGCGGAAGGATGGGTAAAAGTTTGGCCTCATAGAGAAAAAATGGATGGCTTTTTTATGGTGAAATTAAGAAGAAGGCAGTAGCAATTAATAATTAATAATTACCCATTCTTAGAGGTTGTCTGATAAGTCCCATTTGCTACATCGCTCGCCCCCGCGCATCCCCTTATTTTGGGGCAGGGCTAATTCATTGTCGTAGCGAAAATATTTACAACCCTATATTTTTGGTTAACTAATTCTAGTTAAGATGTACGAAATTTCAAAATTTCAAAGGATACAATTTTTTGATCGCGTGACTATGAATTGACTTTACTTCCCACTCCCCCACTCCCCTACTTCTTTTTTCTCTCGTGACAATGAATTAGCCCTGCTTATTTTGGGGAAATCTGCAATTTTTTCACCATTACCATCCACCAAACCAATAACCGAACCCAAGGCATCCGTCAAATAATAAACCCCATTCCCAGACTCATCCACCCGCACCAGAGGCGAATCTCCCACATAACTAAAAGCTGCCTCCACCTGCTCATCCTTCACCATCAAGGAGAATCCAATTCATCAATAGCTCCAGCGTCTTGTAATAATCTCTGAATACCGGGATGACCTAAAGTGCAAACGTCATTGTAAGTTTGTCGATCTATATGCCAAGCATAGGTAAGGGGTCGGTAACCATCTAGATTTTTGGCATTAACATCAGCTCCTGCTTTCAATAAGCTTTTAACGATTTTTGGCATTTTAGAACTTTCCACACTAGCAATTCGAGCCGCTTCTATTAAAGCAGTATTACCTTTTGCATCTCTAGCATTAACATCGACATCAGCTGATAAGAGTATTTCTACTATGTTGATATTTTCTCTTTGAACAGCTTCAATTAAAGGTGTAGTGCCCAAGAAGCTTTTAGGATCAACTCCAGCACTGACTAAGCCTTGCACCCTTGATTCGTCTTCTATCATCACTCCGTGTAATAAAAGAACACGATCTAAATCTTCCTCCTCCGCCCCTCTTTTCAAAAGTTCAACAATTATAGCAATGAGCGCTGGCATATTTACATATTACAAAGACTGTCTTAATGTAGTATTGTGTACTGTATGACCTGCATTTTCATAAATTAGGCGATCGTCAAACACTAAAGTTTTAAGGATGAGTGTTTAGGTATTGACAATTGACAGTTTATAGTTTAAGGTATTTCTATCTTGAAAAATCAAGTTTGAGTGTTATGGTACATCCTTACAGTCAGGATTTGCGTGAACGGGCTGTTAATCTGATTATTAATGGTACGTCTATCAGTCATGTGAGTCGTTTATTAAATATAAGTCGGCCTACTCTTCATCAATGGCGAGATCGATATTTAACCACAGGCTCAATAGTCGCTAAGGCCAATGTACCTCCTCCTCAAACATCTAAAATTAAAGATTGGGAAAAATTTGAAAAATTTGTTGAGGCTAATCACGAGCAAACTCAAAAACAAATGGCTGGAAAATGGGGAAATTGTAGTCGTTTTACTATTAGTAGAGGTTAAAAAAAAATTGGTTTTACTCGTAAAAAAAAACATATGGTTATCAAGAAAGAGACGAATCACAAACAGAATAGTTCATGTTGAAACTGAATCAAATAGACAAGAAAAGTATTGTTTATGTAGATGAAGCCGGAATAGATAATCGGGAAGATTATCCTTATGGTTATGGAGTTAAAGGAAAAAGATTACCAGGTATGAAGTCAGGAAAAAGGACTGAGAGAGTAAGGAGCGATTGCAGCTATAAATCAAGAAAAAATGTTTGCTCCTTTAACATTTGTAGGAAGTTGTAATCGTGTATAGCATGAGAACTGGTTGGAACATTGTTTACTACCAAAATTACACCCAGGGCAAGCGATAATAGTGGATAACGCAACGTTTCATAAGTCAGTTTATATTGAAGAATTAGTAGCTAAAGCCAAGTGTGAAATCTGGTATCTACCACCTTACTCGCCAGATTTTAATAAGATAGAACGTTGGTGGTTTGTACTCAAAAATTGGATCAGACAAAGACTCAAAGAATTTAAGAATTTTAGAGACTGTGTAGATGCAGCTTTCATTGAAAATCCTCGAGTTTTTCCCTAGCGATCAAAGATATGCTATAGGAATAATTAGTGTAGTTGCTCTTTGAGACTATCGCTATTACACAAGAATGTGATGTTTGACTTGTCTGTTAAATCAAGTTCCAAGGTGCGAAGGCAGGGAAAACACATCTCCTGCATTTAAGTTCTGACAGGGCAAGGGTTATAGGTTACGAGTATTTATCTTTAAAGCTCAACAACAAAAGGTTCCAGAATTTAGATGCGTTTCCCCTGGGTGCGAGTGCGAGGGAGTAGTGTCAGCGATAGCAGAACGGATGCGCTCGCAACATTGATCCAACAAAGCCGTTATGAACTGTAAATTTTAAATCCATTACACGCATCCTTAAAACTTTAGTGTTTGGCGATCGCCTAATTTATGAAAAATGCAGGTCATACAGTACACAGTGCTACATTAAGACAATCTTTGTAATAGAGTTGTTGGGAAATAAGATAGAATAAGTTAAGAAAAAATTGGCGACCTT
>NZ_CEZPJD010000286.1:0-9334 GCF_983059655.1 Okeania sp. | reverse complement strand
GGAAAATCTTGTCGAACCTGAAGCTTAAAATAATTGGGTAAAATTTAGCCTAAAATTAGGTAATTGGATAATTTAGCGACTAAAATCTTCTTGAGATTTTAAGAGACGCAACTATTAACCAAAAACCTTGTTAAACCTATCCATTTCCTTGATTTTTGAGATTTTGAACGCTCAAAAATCAACTTAAATCTGGTAAGATATAGGAAAAAATGCCTTTTGGAAACAGTTCGGTAGATTTTAGCTGCCAGGCGAAGTTAGCTCGGATACCAGCACTACCCTTCTGAAAACGATTCTTCTGTTATCAAAGGAGAAGAAAGGTCTCGGACGCGCTAGTTCTTTAAGGATTAGCTTTGCAGCTCATCTGCCTTTACTGTTACGGTAATGCCATACTATTATCAAAGATGTTCAGTTATGAATAGATTTGATAAGGTTAAATGTTGCACTAAGCTACCAATTACTCTAATTAGGGTTTGCTGAAAAAGTCTTTTTTAAGGAGTAGGGGAGTAGGGGAGTAGGAAAGTAATTTTTTTTTCCCCAACTTTTGCCTAAAATGATAAATTTTTGAACATTTTGATCTGAAAACCAGGTACTTTCTCACTACCCAAAAAGGCTAAAACCAATATCAGTAAAGATATTTAGGTTTAATCAGCAAGTTCTAATTAGTTTAAATATTAAATTTATGGCTAGGATTTGCTGAAAACTTATTGTTGTAAGGTTAGAAGTCAGAGATCATAACTCAGGAGGGACGGAGAATTATAGAGGAGTTAGGAGGAAGAATTGTTGGAATAATTTTTCTGCTCTTGTATGCATAAAATATTGAATTTTTGAGCTTTTTAGACTGAAAAGTTTGGATTTTTTTTTACTTAAAAAGTCACTTACTTTTATCTGTCAATGTTTTGAGAGTTAATCGGCAAGCTCTAGCTATAGAAATAAGAAAAATTTAGGGTAACTAGGCAAATAAAAAAATATTAATTTATTTTATAGCATTAGCATTAATAAACTTGAGAGGCAAAAAAAGTTTTACTATACATCCATAATTTTGTTTTTTTATTCTGAATTTTGCTCTACCTAATATTCCTAATATTCTATAGCATATTCTATAGCAATCCTAAATAGGTTGCGACAAATCAAAAAGTAGATAAAAAAACTGAAACTCTTACCTGTTCCCTGTTCCCTATTCCCTAAAAAGCAGTAAGATTTTTGACACGAATAAAATAGGATTGCTATAAATTTATCAAAATAATTGGGTCTAATACCAATTCCCAAAAATAATGCTATGTTTCCGATAGACTTCAGTTATTAAGTAATAATAATGATTCAGTAATGTTTGTAAGGATTATCGGCATTAATCCAAAATATTTTATGCCTTTGAACCCTACTCCCTACTTTAAAGAAGATGTAGCAAAACTTTTGAGAAATGGTATAAAACCCGGGCTTTTAAGGCGAAATATGTTTGGATAGTTCCTCAAATCCCTGTTACAAAAATAACTTCTGACTTCTGAGTTCGTTAACCCTCGGTTTTTTGATTTATTCTGATTTATTGATTACTTATTAATTTTTTCTCTTTTTGATCTAATGGCTATTATAGAATTCGTAATACTCACAGGATTAGGGGCTATATTAGGTGCATTTGTTGTGAATCTATCTAATGATAGACAACAACAACGTATTTTAGATGATGCTTTTTACAGATTAATAGAACTGCAAAATGGTAAAATTTCTTTGATTCAATTAGCTGCGGCTGCTAAAGTTGATGCTCAAATAGCTCAGAAATATCTAGAAAGTCAAGTACAAGTTTTTACCGCAACTTTAGAAGTTGATGAACAAGGAGATACGTTCTACAGATTTCCTAAACTAAGTTTACCTTCTGTTTTAGATAAACAACAATGGTAAGGAGAGGTAACTGTTAATTATTAATTATTAATTATTAATTATTAATTATTAATTATTAATTATTGAACCCTACTCCCTAGATTAATGGTCCGAATCTTTGATAAGGCCAAAAGCGAAATATTGCCCTACCTATAATATTGTTTTTAGGCAAAAAACCCCAAACATGAGAGTCATTACTATTATTACGATTATCTCCCATCACAAAGTATTGATTTTCAGGAACTGTGATTGAATTTGGTAAAGTATATTCAGGGGGTTCAGCAATATAATTTTCAGTCAGCGGTTGGTCATTTATATACACTAAACTATTCTCAATTCTAATAGTATCTCCTGGTAGGCCAATAACTCTTTTGATAAAAGCTTGATTTCTATCATAACCATAGCGTTGCAATTGTTGGGGCGGTTGAAAAACAATAACATCACCTCTAACAGGTGGATTAAAATAATAAGATACTTTTTCTACTACTAAGCGATCGCCTACTTCTAGGGTAGGTATCATTGAGTCTGAAGGTATATATCTTGGCTCTGCAATGAATATTCTGACTAGTAAAGATAAAGATAAAGCGATCGCCAAAACTTTAATATTTTCTTTTTGTTGTTGCCATATTTTTAACCACCAGGGAGTTATGGAGCTAGTTGTTATTGGTTCATTCAGTGATTCTTTTTCTGATGTCATTTCTATGGTTTTATTCTTTAGTATTTCTATTCTATAGCAAAATTCCTGGAAATTAAGTAGGGTTTGCTGAATAAAGTTTTTTTTGTAAGGGTAGGAGTCAGAATCCAGAAGTCAAGAGGAATGGGAATTATAGAAGAAGTAGTCAGAAGAATAGTCCCTTGACTTTTCTGCCATAATCCTCCCAAAATACTAACTTTTTGAGCATTTTAGACTGAAACAAGCGCACTTTTTTCGACCTAAAAATGCTAAAACCTTTGTCTATAAATGCTTTGATATTTAATCAGCAAGCCCTAAGTATTTATCTATTATTTATAATTCTATGCTGATTCAATTCAGTGTAGGTAACTATTTATATTTTCAAGAAATTTTCACTTTGAGTATGGTGGCGACAGAGGTGACTGCAAATAATCAAAATATTGATGAAAATAATATTTTATGAATCTCAAAAAAATAAGTGATTGCAGGCTGTAATATCTAGAATAAAAGCAAAATAATATTTGTTTGTGATTTCATGAAATACTCCCGTATTCAGTTATCAATCAAGGTCGGACGCGATCGCGTTCCTCGAAAATAGCTTTTGTGGAGCATGAGCTAAGATGTCTCACAGTCTCCATTCTCGGAATGTACCTCTTGGTCATTACTGTTAAAAAATTTTAGATGTGCTTTCCCTGTGTCTAAACTCCAGTGATTAATTCATCAAAAGAAACTTAGATAGAAGATGCTAATGTAGAGGAGTTTAGACTGATACTAAATACCTGTTTTGAAAGTAAGGTTTATCGTGGGGTAAGGCAGAAGGCAAAGGGCAGAAGCGGTGCGACCCCGCGTCGGTGTCAGACGCAAGCGGTCGGAACCCGCGTCGGCGTCAGACACAAGGGAACGCCGACCAAGAGAGGGAATGCTGACCAAGAGAGGGAATGCGCACCAAGAGAGGAAGAAGGGTTAGAAAGGAATTTTAAAAACATGGTTTTGAAAACCGGATTTGGTATGAGTATGGAAACATAAGGGAAGCCTTATTTTAGACCATAAATTATATTAGGTATGGTTTTGAAGTCGATAAAAAACAGGTATTTTCTGAATGGTTATTTTATGTGCCAACTGATAACTGAAATGACCTTAATAATCTGATACTGCCATCTCTAAATAATTAGAAATTTCCCGACAATATTGATTACATAGTTGCGACATTCGGAAATCTTCATTACGAGGATAATTAACATCTATTTTAACATTTGCTACTACTCTACCAGGGCGGGCAGCCATAACAATTACTTGTTGAGATAAATAAACTGCTTCATAAATATTGTGAGTGACAAAAACTACAGTCCAATTTCGCTCTTGCCATATTCTTAATAGATCGCTATTCAGTTTACTGCGAGTCATTTCATCTAAAGCTCCAAAAGGTTCATCCATCAAAACAATTCTTGGCTGAGTTACTAATGCTCTAGCAATAGAAACTCGCATCTTCATGCCACCTGATAATTGTCGTGGATAATAACGTTCAAAACCATCTAATCCTACTAAATTAATTGCTTCTTGTACTATTGTTCGAGATTCTCGAAGAGATTTTCCTGTTAATTTTAGAGGTAAATGTACGTTATCAATAACGTTAGACCAAGGCATTAAAGCTGGTTCTTGAAATACAAAGGCTAATTCATTTTTATTCTGGTCTATATTTGATTCAATTTTTCCTGAACTAACTTCGCTTAATTGTGATATTAATCGCAATACTGTACTTTTTCCACAGCCAGAGGGACCAACAAAAGTTACAAATTTACCATAATTAATGGTAAAATTTATGTCTTGCAAAGCAATAGTTTGATTAGGATAAATTTTATTTACATGATTAAAGGAAATAGCAGAATTATTAGTATTATTCATATCTAAGTAGGTCGGCATTAAAATTTATTGTTAGATGAAGGCAGAAAGCAGAGGGCAGAAGGTTTTATAACTATTTTAATTTTTGTTATACCAATTTCATAAACTGAAACAACACTTGTCAAAGTATCTATCAAGCTTAAAAACTAAGGTGTCAAGTTATGTGTAGTCTGACTTTAGGAAATTGGTATTACATACTTAATTTTTTTTGTGCCAACTTACTTAACCCTAATATAATTGTGGTTTATTACTTTTTTTTAGTTTAGCATAAACCTCATTTTTTTTATGTAATAAAAATGGTTATTTATGTGAAAGTAAATTAGCGCGCGCAATTCTGAAAGTAAGTAGGTACAGCTTTTTTTGTAATATCAAATACTATAGTAACCTTAAATAAATTGTAACAAATCAAAAAGTAGATAAAAAAACTAAAACTCCTACTTTTTTCCTAAAAGCGGTAAGATTTTTATACACAAACTAGAAAGAAAAGAAAATCAGAAGAATTTTAATGCTTGATCGGTTTGAGTTGTATAACATTAAATAAAAGAGTTAATCTCCCTTACAAATATTGAGGTTGTTGTGATGGAAACTATTCGTATTCGTCTACAGGGAATGAGTTGCGCTTCTTGTGCTAATAGAGTTGAAAAAGCAATTAAAGAAGTATCAGGAGTCATTGAATGTAATGTTAATTTTGCTCTCTCTCAAGCTACAGTCTCTTATAATTCTCAAAAAACTAATTTAACTCATATTCAAGAGTCTGTAAAAGAAGCTGGTTATTATGCTTTTGCAGAATCTGAACAAGAAGAAGATACTGAAAAAAAAGCTAGGGAAGCAGAAGAAAAAGAGTTAATTCGTAAAGTTATTCTTGGGAGAGTTGTTAGTAGTTTATTAGTCATTGGTTCCCTACCTGCCATGACAGGATTACATATTCCTTTTTTTCCTAGTTGGCTGCATAATTCTTGGGTGCAATTATTTTTGAGTTTACCTGTGCAGTTATGGTGTGGTCAAAGCTTTTTTGTCGGAGCATTTAAAGCACTTAAACATCATACTGCTGATATGAATACTTTAGTTGCTTTAGGAACAGGTGCTGCTTATTTATATTCTTTATTTGCTACTTTTAACTCTAATTTTTTTATTACTCAAGGCTTAAAACCTGAAGTGTATTATGAAGCTTCATCAGTTATTATTACTCTTCTCCTGTTAGGAAAATTATTAGAAAATCGTGCTAGAGGAAAAACTTCAGAAGCTATTCGTAAATTAATGGGTTTACAAGCAAAAACAGCTAGAGTTATTCGTAATGGAAAAGAGAGCGATCTTCCCATTCAAGAAGTTGTATTAGGAGATATTGTTTTAGTCCGCCCTGGAGAAAAAATTCCTGTAGATGGTGAAGTTGTAGAAGGAGAATCTTCGATTGATGAATCTATGGTGACAGGCGAACCCATTCCTGTTAAAAAACAAGTAGGAGATGAGGTGATTGGAGCAACAATTAATAAAACGGGAAGTTTCAAATTTCAAGCAACAAAAGTTGGTAAAGAGACAGTATTAGCGCAAATTGTACAGTTAGTAAAAGATGCTCAAGGCAGTAAAGCACCTATTCAAAAATTAGCAGATAAAATAACTGGATGGTTTGTTCCTACAGTAATAGCTATTGCGATTCTAACTTTCATTATTTGGTTTAATACCATGGGAAATTTAACTCTTGCCATGATTAGTACTGTAGGAGTTTTAATTATTGCTTGTCCTTGTGCCTTGGGTTTAGCTACTCCCACTTCAATTATGGTTGGTACTGGAAAAGGAGCAGAAAATGGAGTATTAATTAAAGGTGCAGATAGCTTAGAATTAGCACATAAATTAACTACCATTGTTTGTGATAAAACCGGAACAATTACTCAAGGAAAACCTAGTGTTACTAACTATATTACGGTTAAAGGTGTCACTAATAATAATGAAATTGAACTATTAGCAATAGCTGCTGCTTTAGAAAAAAATTCTGAACATCCTTTAGCGGAAGCTGTGGTTAATTATGCTCAATCTCAAGGAGTACAAAATTCCCTGCCTGAAGTGACTAATTTTGAAGCTGTAGCAGGGATGGGAGTACAGGGAAATGTATCAGGAAAGTTGGTACAAATTGGTACACAAAGATGGATGGATGAGTTGAAAATTGATACTCAAACTTTACAATCAAATCGTCAACAATGGGAAAGTGAAGCAAAAACTACTGCTTTAATAGTTATTGACGGAAAAATTGAAGGCTTAATTGGAATTGCTGATGCAATTAAACCATCTTCAATAGAAGCAGTTAAAGCTTTAAAAAGAATGGGATTAGAAGTAGTAATGTTAACAGGAGATAATCAAAAAACGGCAGAAGCGATCGCCTCTGAAGTCGGTATTAAAAAAATTTTTGCTGAAGTACGTCCCGACCAAAAAGCTAGTATTATTCAATCTATTCAACAAGAAAGAAATAGTTCAAAACAAAAACATAAAATCGTCGCGATGGTAGGAGATGGAATTAATGATGCTCCAGCATTAGCTCAAGCAGATGTAGGAATTGCTATTGGTACAGGTACAGATGTGGCAATGGCAGCTAGCGATCTAACTTTAATTTCAGGAGATTTGTGGGGGGTTGTTACGGCAATTCAACTCAGTCAAGCCACTATGAAAAATATTCGTCAAAATCTATTTTTTGCCTATATTTATAATGTTTTGAGTATTCCTATTGCTGCGGGTATTTTATATCCCTTTTTTGGTTGGTTATTAAATCCAATTATTGCTGGTGCAGCTATGGCTTTTAGTTCGGTTTCTGTGGTAAGTAATGCTTTGCGTTTAAGGAATTTTAGACCCAAAGTTAATCTATAGAAATAATTAATAATTAACAATTACCTCTTATTTTCAAGGGTAGGATTTATAGGTTGTCTGAGAAGTCCCTTATGCTACATCCAAGCCCCCTAATACCATGTCTCAAAAACTTTTCTACATTTTGTTGAGTAGGGAAGTAGGGGAGTGGGGGAGTGAGGGAGAAGAAAACATAAGAATAATGAATATTAAATTAGCTAAAATTAGCAGAAAAGTGATTCAGCTTCTGCTAATTAGTTAATAACTGAAGTATTGCGCAAGTATAGCATTAATGCATGGGAATTGGTATAAATCCCCCAATTTTGGGGTACTTTTAGAAGCAAATTGACTCTTGTTCCCCTCAAAGTTGAGGGGCTAGAAGGGCAAAATTCAGTATCAAAAAACTTTTTATAATTCTTCTTACGCTTAAGGAAAATTTTTTCTTGTTTCTCCTTGAAAGGAGAGGCTTTAAACCTTAATTATTTGGCAATGAAAATTTTGAAAGTATTTCAAGGTTTTTAGAGCTTAATTTGCTAACATATCTATTATTCGTTATAGTATATTATGCTAATTTTGAATAAATTGACGAGCAAATATTTATGTCGATAAAAGTTTATGCTTTTTATAATAATAAAGGTGGTGTTGGTAAAACAACTTTATGTTCTAATGCTTCAATATTGTATGCTGAAAATAATCCAGAGACGTAAATTTTAGTTATTGATATGTGTCCTCAAGCTAACATTTCTCAATTTTTACTTGGAGGTGGAAAATAAGGATATGAAAATAATCAAAAGTTGCAAGTAGCTTACTCAAGACGTAATGTAGTAGGGTTTGTTGATTGGATTTTGAAAGGTAATGCTGAATTTAAATCATTACCAAAAAATTCTACTTATAAAGTTCGAGCCTCACTCTATAATGAATCTATTCCAGAAAATCTGTATTTAATCGCTGGTGATTCTTTTTTAGAATCTTTGTCGTTAGCTCTTAATTATTCCGTACTTAATCCAGCAAATATTACTGCATGGAAAAATCATATGACAGCAATTAAAAGATTATGTCGAAGTGAGTTTGACAAAGAAAAATATAAAGAATTAGTTGTTTTCATAGATTGTAATCCTAGTTTTTCCATCTATACACAGATGGCGTTACTTTATTCTGATTATTTAATAATTCCTATGATGGCTGATTTTACTTCACTGGAAGGAATTAAAGGAATTTTAATGCTACTTTATGAACAATATCCTTCAGAATCTCTCAAAAAATATGCCAGTAAAGTTATCACATTTAATAAACAAGTTAAGCAATTTGAACTGAAATTACCTAAAATAAAACAATTTGTTTTTAACAATTACACAAGCAATAAAGGTGTAGCTAATGCTTATAATTCTATCAGACAAGAATTAATTAATTTTTGCTATGAACAATATCAAAGTTTTCCTCAATATTTTACTAAGAATGATCATCCATTAAACTGTCTCAGTACATGGCAAAATGCCTATGTTACCGATGTCAAAGATTTTCATTCTTCAGGAAAAGTCTCTGCATCTCTCGGCATTCCTTTACATCAACTTCCCGATCAAGGGCAAAATTTTAAAATGCTAGATGGACAAGAAATTACTTTAGCTAAACATAGATATAAAGAGGCTGTCGAAAATGTCAAATATTTAGTCTCAAAATTATAACTTTCATCTCAATCTTATGGAGATAAGAAAACAAAACTATCAAACCTATTTTTTAAGATATTCCTTTTCTGTCGTGACTCAGACTTGATACTAATAGACATCTCCGACAATAAAAAATAAAATCAATTATCGCACAGAAATTATCAATTCTTTTCCTCTACTGCCTACAGCAAAGCTGCCTACTGCCTCTTTTCCGGAGATATCTAATGGCCTTTAAAATATGGACTACTCAGGCTTCTTCTCCAAATATTATTCTCTAAACATAAATGTTAGAACTTTTTTTACTCTCAATACTTACTATTAAATTTTTATAACTTGATGTGTTACATTTCGTCGTGCGAAATGTAGGATTGAAGATTTGTAGAAATAATTATAGACA
>NZ_CEZPJD010000285.1:0-9339 GCF_983059655.1 Okeania sp. | reverse complement strand
CCGGTGTTCCCTAAAAGTTTTCAATATCTCACAACTCAAATCATATTGCTATATATAATAAATAGGTTGTAAAAAAAATCTAGGTAGACAAATCATGGGTCGTAAATGTCAATTGACTGGAAAGAAAGCTAATAATGGTTATGCAGTTTCCCACTCCCATATCCGCACTCACAAGTTGCAGCAAGCAAATCTCCAATGGAAGAGAGTTTGGTGGCCTCAAGGTAATCGTTGGGTGAAACTGCGACTATCAACTAAAGCAATTAAAACTTTAGAAAGCAAAGGTATACAAGCTATGGCCAAAGCTGCTGGCATTAACTTGAATAAGTGCTGATATATTTTTCTTTATACTCATCTAAATTTAACCCTGACCTACACTTGATGAGGACAGGGCTATTTTTTTTCTGGTTTTTTCCTAATTCTTTTTATCGCAGGGAACAGGGAAAATCCGATCTGGGAACAGTAGGAAAAACATTTCCCTGTATTAAAATAATTAGACCATTTCTCAAAAGTTTTGCGATATCTCCTTGGGGGTGTAGGTACTACAAAGAGTAAAAAAATTTTCCATACGCAAACCCTAAGTAAGTATTTATGTTTAATGTTTCACTGAGAATTTGAATCCTGATCGAGGTCAATGAAGATAATTTATTTAGTATAAATACTTAAGCAAGCTATAGATTTTGCACTAATTTTTATGTTACAAATTGAGCTACAAAATGTAGGCAAAAGGACAATAATAAATAGGGTTTGCTGATTAAATATAAAAGTCTTGATATATAAAGGTTTTGGCCTTTTTAGGTAGTGAAAAAGTACCAGGTTTTTGCCTAAGGAAGCTCAAAAAGTGAGTATTGGCGTAAGTATAGAAGCAGAAAAATCTTGGGATAATTTTTCCTTTGTACGTCCTCTACAACTCCTGATTCCTCTTGACTCTTCACTACTCCCTACTCCCTACTCCCTACTCCCTGCCGAGCGCAAAAAGACTTTTTCAGCAAACCCTAAATACTTATGTAATTTGAATAAAGAGGATTTGATATCAGAGATTTTTCACTTATTAATTAAATATTAAAGAATGATCGCCACCCAGGATTTCCAATTTTTGCGGTGATATAATGTTTAGATAAATCCTTATAAATACGGACTAGGACTGAGTCAAGAGAGAAAAAGGAGGATAAAGAAGAAGAAAGTTTTTTCTCACACTTTTAAAAGGACATGATATGAGACAAAAATTCTTTCAAGAGGACCAAATATATATTAGTCAATCAAAATAGACTTCAGCTTTGGGCCTCAAAAAGTGTAAGCTTTTCGGCGGCAAGAGCTGCATAAAGCTAGTATTTTGGGATGCTTATGTCAGAAAAATTAAGGGACAACTTTTCCGACTACCTCTTCTATAATTCCCATTTCTTCTGACTCCTACCAAAAGACTTTATTCAGCAAGTCCTAAGTATGTTTCAGATGAGTGAGCTACATCTTTAGCAGGCAAAATGTCTTAACTTTATCGTTAATATTTGTACCTCACATACCACCAAATCTGCTGTAAATACTGATTACTGAGTATTGAAAGGCGTTGATAATTGGTAAAATTATTTTCTACGAGGGGTAATACCCATCATTTACTATTGTAGAATATTTATAGGTATCAAAAACCGATGGATCTTAAGGTTTCATCTATTGATTTACCAGCACTCTATTGAACTACCAACTACTGACTACTGACTAATTATCCGGATACTATATAAATCCTAATTTTTTGTATAAAATTTTATACTGCATCAGTAATGATAAAAAAAGATTGTTACCCAATTACAAAAATATTAGGTATATTTTGATAGATAAAAAATTATAAAAGAAGTGCATCATTATGATTGATATTACTGTAGCAATCCCTACTTATAATGGAGCTGAACGATTACCATTAGTTCTAGACAAATTACGTTCTCAAATAGGGGTAGAAGGGCTATATTGGGAAATTATTGTTGTAGACAATAACAGCACAGACAATACAAAAAAAGTTATCAGTAGATATCAAAAAAACTGGCCTAAAAAAAATCCATTAAGATACTGTAATGAAGCACAACAAGGTGCAGGATTCGCCAGAAAAAAAGCAGTAAAAGTAGCAAATTCTCCATTAATTGGCTTCTTAGATGATGATAATATCCCTGCAGAAAATTGGGTAGCAGCAGCTTATCAATTTGCTCAAAAATATCCAAAAGCAGGAGCTTATGCTAGTCAAATCCATGGAGATTTTGCTGGAGAATTACCGCCTAATTTTGACAGAATCAAACCATTTTTTGCCATCACTGAAAGAGGAGAACAACCATTATTATATGAACCTGAAATTAAGGTAATACCTCCTTCCGCTGGATTAGTAGTTCGTCGAGAAGTATGGTTAGAAAGTGTTCCAGAGCAATGTATATTAAGTGGTAGAGTACCGGGTTCAATGTTAACTGCTGAAGATACGGAAACTATTAGTTATATTCAACAAGCAGGCTGGGAAATTTGGTATAACCCAGCAATGGAAGTAATTCACAAAATTCCTCAACACCGAACACAAAAAGATTATCTAATTAAATTTTTCCGTGGTATTGGTTTAAGTCGTTATGTAACTCGAATGTTAGGAGTTAAACCATGGTTAAAACCACTAGCTTTTTTAGCTTATACGGCAAATGATAGTCGGAAAATCATCCGTCATTTACTCAAATATGGTTTGAAATTACGAACAGATGTAGTGGCAGCTTGTGAGTTTGAACTATATATTAATAGTTTAAAAAGTCCTTTTTACTTGTGGAAGAATGGCTATTTGAATAAACTCGAATCAGACAATGCTTCAGTAGTAAAATCTAAAATAGGTTTTAGTGGTATTGATTGTCGGTAACAAAATGAAAAATTTATATCCTAGTTATCTGGAGTCGATTTTCTAGCAGAGAGTTAAAAAATTTGGCTACAGTTTGAAATATTTAAAAAGAATTTAATTAAATTTAATTCAATAACTATAGTAGGGTTTGCTGAAAAACTCTTTTAGTAGGGAAAGGAGAAATGGGAATTAGCGAGGAGGTAGGAGTAGGGAGCAGGGAATAAAAAATAATATAAACAACTGTACCTAAGTAATATCATGTCCGGATAATCACTGATAAAAAAGTCTTTGTTTGTAGTAGGGCTTTAGCCCTCTATCTACAGTTCGGGCTGAAGCCCTACTACAAGCTTTAATTATGACTATTCAACCGGACATGATATAACTTAAGAAATGCTATATATAATGTAAGTATAAGCAATGTAGGTACTAAAAAAATAATGCTAGACTTCACTGTTGCTATACCAACTTACAATGGGGCGAATAGATTACCCTTGGTATTAGATAAACTGCGGTCGCAAATTAACACGGAAAATATTTCTTGGGAAGTAATTATAGTTGACAATAATAGTAACGATAATACCTCTCAAATAATTCAAGATTATCAATCTCGTTTTGGTGAATTTGTTTCTATCAAATACTTATTTGAGCCTCAACAAGGGGCTGCGTTTGCTAGAATAAAAGCAATTAAAGAGGCAAATGGGATTTATATTGGCTTTCTAGATGATGATGTTTTACCAGAGAAAAATTGGGTATCTGCTGCATATTCTTTTTGCCAAGCTCATCCTCAAGCTGGAGCAGTAGGCGGTCAAATTCATGGTGATTTTGAAGTTAAACCACCGCCAGAATATAGAAGAGTATACCCTTTTTTGTCTATTAGAGAACATGGTGGTAAACCTCATCTTTTCCAGCCAAATAAGTTAAATTTACCAACTACAGCTTCATTAGTGGTTAGTAAAAAAGCTTGGAATGAATCTGTCCCCGATCGCTTGGCTTTAAGTGGTAGAGTAGGTAAGTCTATGTTAGGGGCAGAAGATTATGAATTCTTGTTGTATATCCACAAGAATGATTGGGAAATTTGGTACAACCCTGAGATGGAAAGTTATCATCAAATACCTGCTCATAGATTAGAGAGAGATTATTTATTATCCTTAAGTCGTGCTTGTGGCTTACCAACTTATTTCCTACTAACAATTAATGCTAAGAATTGGGAAAAGCCTATACTATTTGTGAGAACATTGTTAGGAAATTCTCGTCGGATAATTCTACATTTACTTAAGTACCGTGGTCGGGTTAAAACAGATTTAATTCTAGCCTTTGAGTTAGAATTTTTTTTAGGTAGTCTACAGAGTCCTTTTTATTATTTAAACAAAATTTTTAAATTTGAGAATAATAACAAACTAGGGTAATTAATTTATGATCTTTTTATCCCTATTTTGTATTTTGAGATTTTTTCAATAAATTTTCTAGAATTGTAGAAGGTAGGAGGATGTAAGCAATTATTTTTATCCACATTATTATCATCAATTTTCTTCTTGCTTGAAGTAAGGAAATATTATTTTTCACAGCATTTATATAGTACCTAGCTGCTGCTATTCCTTTTGTTTTGGTAACATTACCTTCTAAAGATTTAATAGTTAGATAAAGATAAAGATTAGAGACACTTTTTGGTTTTAAATTCTGTAAAGATTTAGAAACACGATCAAAAGCTCTATCTATAACTTCTAAACATTGTTTTTCTACTCTGGCAAGATTAGAAGATAATGAATTAGTAGATACTCTATATAAAATTTGAGGAGAGGGTACAGCAACAAACTCATATTTAATAGCTAATTTAAACCACACATCCAAGTCTTCAGCAGCAAAAAGTGATTCATCAAAACCACCTACTTCAATTAATGCTTGACGATAGATTAATGGATTAGACCCATTTTCTATAAAGTTATTTAATAACAGTTTTTCATATACATTTCCATTAGCTGTGATGTGGGAACCTGGATATAAAAACTTATCAAACTCATCTATATAATTAGTCCAACTATAAGCTATTTTAGCTTGAGGATTTTCTTCAAGTTTATAGAGTTGTTTTTCTAATTTATCTGAAGTCCAAAGGTCATCAGCATCAATAAAGGAAATATATTTTCCAGAAGCAATATCTATTCCACGATTTCGACTGGCAGAAGGTCCAGAATTTGAATAATTAAAAACTTTAATTCTCGGGTCTGGTATTTGGGAAATAACTTCTTCTGTTGAGTCAGTCGAACCATCATTAATAATTATTAGTTCGTAATCTTCAAAGGTTTGATTTAAGACAGATTCAATTGTTCTTTGTATAGTATTTTGCCCATTAAAAACAGGAATTATTACGGAAATTAGAGCCATAGAAAATTATACCATTTCTCCAAAACTTTTCTAAATTTTGTTGAGCAAGGGACCCACCCCTAACCCCTCCTGGGAGGGGAAGTGGGGGAGCGGGTAGGGGCGTTGTATGCAACGTCCTTACAGGGAGAAGTAAACATAAGAATAATTAACATTAACTTAGCTGAAACTAGAAAAAAAAGTGATTTTCTTGTGCTGATTATGTTGACAACTGAAGTACTGCTCAAGTATGGCAATATTTTCGAGAATTGGGCGTTGCTGATTCTGGGTATGATGCAGAGCTACCCGAGCAAGCCAATTTTGGGGGGGAATAAAACTCTAAAAGTCCCCCAATTTTGGGGGATGCGCGGGGGCTTAACCAGAACCAAACAATCACGCATTCATACTTCAATTCAGCAACGCCGAGAATTGGTATTAGAAGGTATTCATTAAAGGTTTTTAGCTGTTGTAGCTTCAAAATGCTAATACTTTACCCCTAACAATGCCGAAAATTTTGCCGTAGCAGATAGTCTAAACTGCTGCCTATCATCACTATTAGACTTTTTCACTAAATATTGTTTTAATTTACTTCTAAATTGAGAATAATTTTTCAGAAAAGTTTTAGGTATCAGATTATAGTATTTTTCCCACCTCTCATTGATATTATTAGATTGTTTTTGCAAAGAAACTTGAATTTGATTTGATTCAGGTAAAGGATCAATTTTAAGAAACTTGATAATGTCTATTGTGGTAGTTTTTATAGATTGACAGAAATTTTCATAAACAACTTCATAAACATCTATATCATTTTGTCGAAAAAATCTTTCCCATGCTCCTTCATGTCTTTTTATTCCTTCTTCAATACGATAGATAGCTAAAGGATTAAAACTAGGTTTTTTCAACTGCTGTTTCGGGGTATCATTAATCTCTTGACGCCACATTTCTGTTTGTTGGGCAATTTCAGTAGAAATCGCTTGCTTGAGCGTATTCTCTCGTCTAATATAAATAAAATGAGTATTAGGAAAAAAATCATTGATAATTTCTAAATCTGTTTGATTTTCATATCCTAAATTTTTTCGAGTAAACCTCAGGAAATCTCTCATATGTTCCCAGTGCATTTTTACGCCAAAAACACCGTTAGCTGTGAGTCCTTCATTCAAGATTTTGTCTGTATAGTTTATAAAAATAGAACTATCATTATTTTCTATTAATTTTTTAATTTTATTGGGATGGAAATACTCTCTAGGATTACCACAATAAGTAAAATCGCGTAGAATACTTGCCAGTAAACTACTACCACTCCTACCAATTGAACAGATGATATAACTTTTATGAAACGCCATAATTTACATCACTTAATTTCTACTACATATAGCAATCCTATTTTATTTGTGTATAAAAATCTTACTGTTTTTATGGAACAGGGAACAGGGAATAGGGAACAGGTAAGAGTTTCAGTTTTTTTATCTACTTTTTGATTTGTCACAACCAATTTAGGATTGCTATATATAATAGTCTAACATATAAAAATTCAAGATTAAAGCGATCGTTCAAAAATTGTTAAACATTGATAAATATGCTATTTAATTAATCAAGTACAGTATTTTTACTGTTGTTTGTTACCTATTTCATATTCCCTAAAAATTATAAATTTCGTGAAATGAAACTTAAATCAAAAACACGGTTATTTTTGGTTGGTTGTCCTCGGTCTGGCACTACTTTATTGCAAAGTATGTTAGCTGCACATCCACAAATATTATCTTTTCCAGAAACTAAATTCTTTTGGTATCTTATCCCTCTGTATAAAGAACGTTGGAGACGAAAATTGAAAATGGTTTCTCAGTATTTTAAACCTCGATTAAAAGAATTTTTTGTTGAGGAAATTAATCGAGGATATTTGTTAAATAAGTTTTCTAAATTTAATTTATTGAGAAGTCAATATACTAGACAATTTATTCAGATTCTTGATGAATTAACGACTACTGAAGGTAAAACAATTTGGTTAGAAAAAACTCCAGAACATCTTCTATATATTGACTATATTGAAAAAAATGTACCTGGAGTAAAGTTTATCCATCTCCTCAGAAATGGGATTGATGTAGTGGCCTCTTTACATGAGGTTACTCAGAAATATCCTGAACCTTGGGGAGGAGATTGCTGGAATCTAAATCTATGTATCAGGCGTTGGACTGAAGCTGTAGAAATTAGTCGTCAGTATCTACACAAATCTAATCATACTTTAGTTAAATACGAAGATATAGTCACAAATCCTCAAGCAGAATTAGTAAAACTTTGTGGATTTATTGGCATTGATTTTACAGATTTAATGCTAGAAAATTATGGCACTGCTGCGGAAAAATTAAGTATGAAAAATGCAGGGAGAACTGTTAAACAAGAAATTACAAATTCTCATTCTCAGAAGTTTCAAAAGTTATTTAATGAATCAGAAAGGGAGTATATTATCAAGAAATTATCGAAAGTCGATCTAAATTGGGTAAATAATCAAACAGAGATAGAATAGATAACAATTAATAATTAATAATTAATAATTAATAATTGGGTGCATCTCAATTAGGCGATAAGTAATTATACTCAAGAAGAGGGAGTACTCAAACCACTTGGTGAATTTATAGGTAAACTCAGACTATAGAGCATCCTGATTTTTGGGGTGCATCTCAATATTTACAAAAATATTTTTTTGACACTCCCTAAAAGCGATTAATTTTTGGCTTTCTTCAAAACTGAGATGCACCCTAATAATTACCTCTTCTTTCCAAGGAGAGGATTGACGCAGTAGGGAAAATTTTTTCTTCTCTTGGTCAATTAGATATGGCTCCGAGACCTCGCCACCCCACCCTACGTTCAACAATGAATAATTAATAATGAATAATTAATAATTACCTCTCCTTGAAAAGAAGAGGATTGACTCAAAGGAAAATTTTTTTCTTTTTTCCCCTTAAAAGGGGAGGCTTTAGACCACAATTTCTCGGGAAGCTCCGCTTTTTTCTCCTTTAAAGTAGAGACTGAAACCTTAATTATTTGGTAAATAGGGATTAATATTAAACCCCTTAATCCTGAAAAATCTTGTAAGTATGCTAATCAATAGAAACTTAGTGAATTTATGGAAACATCAAATCAAGAAGCGATCGCTTCTACTAAACCTACTTTAGACCGCCCACCAATTTTTATTTTGGGAGTACCCAGATCGGGAACTACATTACTACGAATGATGATGGATTCTCATCCAGAAATCATGTGTGGGCCAGAGGCTCCTTGGATTACCAATCAACAATTAGATTGGGCACCAAGTTTGCGATCGCTGACTTTATTTTTAACTAGAAATGAGTGGGGAGCCGTGAAAGCTTTTAAGGGAGTAGAAAAAGATTTAATCTATCAACTTATGGCAAACTTTATTGATGAAATTATGAGTGCTTCTGCTCGGAGTCATGGCAAAATTCAGTGGGCAGAAAAAACTCCCAGAAATATTATTGCTTTACCTTTTTTGTATCAACTTTTTCCCCATGCTAAATTCGTACATATTTACCGGGATGGGCGAGATGTAGCTTTATCAACTATTGGTAAGTGGAAAACTATTCCTGTTTCTGATAAAAAAGTCAAAAATAATTATAGAAATGCTCTGCAAAGATGGGTTGATTGGAATCAAAAATTTTGGAAAGATGCTGAGAAAGTTAGTCTCAATTATATCAGTTTAAAGTATGAAGATTTAGCAACTTCACCTCAGCAAGAGATGGCTAGGTTACTAGATTTTATTGGTGTTGAATGGAGTGATATGCTTTTATCTCCTTACGCTCAAGAACACGATATTGTGACAATGAAAGGAGAGGGAATGCAGACTTTTTTTAATCGTAAGTCAATTGATACAGCGTCCCTTTATCGATGGAAGAAAGAACTTAATTGGTTTCAAAAACGGACTACTAAGAGTATTGCTGAAGAGACTTTATCAAAATTAGGTTATGAATCTACTATGTAGGATTTGCTGAAAAAATCTTTAGACATCTCCACCAAAATAGGGAGTAGGGAGTAGGGAGTAGGGAGTAGGGAGTAGGGAGTAGGGGGAAAGAATTGATAATTTCTGTAGGATAATTGATTTTATTTTTTATTATTGGAGATGTCTT
>NZ_CEZPJD010000284.1:0-9371 GCF_983059655.1 Okeania sp. | reverse complement strand
AACCCCTGTAACTAAGCCAACGTAGCCAGTACCAATGACACAAACACGCATCTTTTTTATCCTCAAAGTTTTTAATACGAAAAGTTTCAGTAGGGATTAAGTTTTGACAATTTAACTTTTCTTTACCCCGCACCCTTTCAACGTAAGCATTATAGGTGTGAGCTAGCCTCCTCTGGAGGAGGTGTCTCTTTCAGAGGAGCTTTGCTAATGCTAACGTCATCAGCCATCAGTTATTAACTTATATTGTCCTTTTTCGAGGAATCAGAGTTGAAAGATTTAACAGCATTAAAAGTCTAAAATAAATTAGCTAATTGCTCGCGACTTAATAACTACTCAAATCCTCAAACTACTAACTCCTGTTAACGTAGTTCCTCCTCCGGAGGAAAGCTAACTGCCCTCTGGCTGTTTGCGCAGCATTCCGCAGGAAATGCTTACCCTTCAACTTTTTGGCGGTTCATTTTTGAGCCGCTCTCGAAAATCTTCTATTGTCAATTTTAACCCCTCTTGGAGAGGAACAGTAGGTTCCCAACCTAAATATTTTTTAGCACGAGTAATATCTGGTTGTCGTTGTTTCGGATCATCTTGTGGCAGAGGTTTATATGTTATCTGTGTATCTGGATTAACCATTTGTTGAATTTTTTGAGCTAATTCAAGTATGGTATATTCTCCTGGGTTGCCGATGTTAACAGGCCCAATAAAGTCTTGATTCATTAATCGAATAAAGCCTTCGACCAGGTCTGACACATAACAGAAACTTCTTGTTTGAGAGCCATCTCCATATACTGTTAGTGGTATTCCTTTTAAGGCTTGTGCAATAAAGTTACTTACTACTCGACCATCATTTTCTAACATTCTTGGTCCGTAAGTATTATGAGCAAAAATTCCGTAGCTTCCGCCAATAAAGTTTTCATAATTTGGTACTGAGAAATCGTACACATAATCATCTATTTCAAATTCCTCAATACTTTCTATTTTTGCCCAGACAATATCACCAGTACTTTTTGCCGATATTGTCTGCTGAATGTTGGACAAATTATCAATATTGTTATCTTCTAATCCCTCTACTATTATTTGGTAATTTTGTTCTATTTCTAAGACATTTGCTACTAGCCCAAACTTAGCTAAAATTAATACTAATTTTTCTGCGATCGCTTGACTATTAC
Organism: Okeania sp.; assembly: GCF_983059655.1. Lineage (NCBI taxonomy): Bacteria > Bacillati > Cyanobacteriota > Cyanophyceae > Oscillatoriales > Microcoleaceae > Okeania > Okeania sp. The sequence continues at coordinate 8,208 of NZ_CEZPJD010000284.1, read as the reverse complement.
TCTTAAATTCAATCTTTGAATTTAGTTGATTTTCTACGACATTATTTCCTTCATTCAATCCCTGTAAAAAACTAATTAATTGTTTTTGAGGAAGTTGTAAAATCCAATTAGGAATCTCTTTTTCTGTCTTCCCAAAATTCAATCCCTCTGCAATTAAATCGACCATAATTTTTGACTTAATACTTATAGCTCCTTCCACCTTAATTTCACATTGACAGTCAAATATTCTTTCTACTACTTCTATTAATTTTGCTAATTTTTCAGCTTCTCCTTTAAATACCAATTCATTGTCTATCAAACTTCCTTGAGCAACATAAAACCCTAATAGCCACAAAAATTCTTCTATATTCCCTATCCAATTTTTAATTGCCTTTGAAGATAAATAGCAAATTTTTTCTTTTTTGGATAGAGGAAGTTCTAAATATTTCCATAGATGCAAAGGAATTTGATTTTTTGCCTCGTAGCTTTTTAGTATTGAATATAGTTGTTCGGGGTTAATACCTTTTGCTAATAAATACTCACGAATTTTATCTCCATATTTTTCTATATAGGAGATTGTCTCTTCACTTTCTACAGATATTTCTTCTTGAATAGAAATTTTATCTGTAACGTGGAATGGTTGTAAAGGTTGTTCCAAGAAACTGATATAACTAGGAACTCCGATTTCATCTCCTACCTTTAATTCATTTCCAAAAACTGCTTGAGGTTTATCGTTATTATCCCTAGTAAATAAACTATGGTCTTCAGTAATTTTTATCTGCTTACCCCAGATAGTTTTGATTTGATAACCCTTCTTCTTCACATGATGTTTCCAAATTGCAGAAATTGGTTTAATTACTGTCTTAGAATTTTCATCAAAACAAGGCACCGATACATTAGATATATCTCCATTAATCCTGTCATAACATTCAGTAAAACTTTCATAATAGAGTTTTTCATCAATGTAATAAAGTACCTTTTGGTCTCCAGTCAAACTGTTAAAAATTCTGACTACTCGAATATCAACATTATTCTGACGGTGGTAATCAAATGCCAAAGTTTCTGCTACTCGCTTGCCCTCGTCATAACATGATCGAATCCCAATACAATTAACATTACCTCTATATTCCTCTGTTTGAGGATGTACATCTGGGTCTCCATATACCTCAGATGTAGAAGCCAAAAAGAACCTTGCCTTTACCCTTTTAGCTAACCCCAACATATTCAATGTCCCCATCACATTAGTTTTAATTGTCTTGACAGGGTTGTATTGATAGTGTATTGGACTAGCAGGACAAGCTAGATGATAAATTTGATCCGCTTCCAATCTAATAGGTTCAGTAATATCGTGGCGAATTAACTCAAAATAAGGATGATTCAACCACTTTAAAATATTGCGCTTAGTTCCTGTGTAAAAATTATCAAGACAGATGACTTCATGCCCTTGTTCCATTAATCTATCGATGAGATGAGAACCAAGAAAACCTGCGCCACCTGTTACTAATATTTTCATTACTTCTACTTCCAAGCAGTTTAGTTTGTTGTGGTTTTGCAAATAAAATTGAAGAACCACATCGAACTCCATCATACACTACTAATAAAGTATGGGTCTGAAATACCTTAGTAGAGTTTGGTATCTTTTAAATTGGTTTTTTTAGTTACAAGTTGAGGGTTTGAGAAGCGGAACGGAGTTCTATAGCTCTCGAAACTATACTATTTTAGTTGAATAAAAAATCATGCATATAGACGAAGGAATCCAGTTAAACTTTATAATATCACAAAAATTGTGAGTCTGTAACCTCAAATCTTTGGAGCCGCCGATTTTTTCGAGTGCTTCATACAATGATAATCTTTGTGCTTTTCCAGGATATGAAGAGGATAGATAGAAATACATTTGCAGAAGCTTCATAAAATGAAAAAAAATCTGCCATTGCTTGCAGGAAAACTTATGAATAGCGCATAGCCTCTCAATCAGCCAACTTACTTGAATAAAAAATCATATGTATAGACGAATAAGTCCAGTTAACCTTATAATATCACAAAAATTGTCAGGATGTTACCCAAAATCTTTAATTTAGAGGTGTTATATGAACAGTAATTGGAGATACCTTTACAAAGGAATTTTTTTTGCAATCACAGCTATTACGTTTTTACCTATCAAGGAGGCGTGTGCTGCTTCTATTTTTATTGATTCGTCAACATTCGACAACCCGACTGTAATTGATTTTGAGCCAAGTGGAAGTGGGAACTCAGTTTCGTCTATCAATAACTATCTCAATACTTTGGGAACAGGGGCCACGTTATCCCTTGGCGGTGCCCAGGCTCGAATTGACAATCTAAGCGATAACGAGCGCGCCATAGCATTTGGAGTAAATACTGGTGCAGATGGCGACCCGGTGAGTGGAGTTTGGGGTTTTGAAGGAGGGGTTTATGGCGAATCTTTCTTAACGCTTACGTTTGCCCCTGGTCATTTTACCGAAGCTGTTGGCATCTTTTGGGGAGGAGCAGTTAACTCAAACGCAAGGATGGTTGCTACATTTGAAGATGGCTCAACGTTTACAGCATTTTTGAGAGATTTTCTCCCCTTGGTGCCAAATTCAGCCGTTAATGGAATCAATGGATTTTTAGGGATTGATGGGGAAGGTAAATTGATTCAGCAAGTTAGCTTTTTCAATAATAACGATCTATATTCTCAAGATAATGTGATGTTTGGTTCCACTGGTTCTAGTTCTAGCGAATCTGTTCCTGAACCAAGTTCAATCCTAGGGTTTTCTGTCCTGGCAGCACTGGCTCTGGGTTCACGGCTCAAACGAAAAGGGAATTGACCTCTTTCCACTGAAATTTTGGTCAAAACTTGGACAAAAAGTTAATCTCATAACATAATAGGGTTCATACCAAATCCGGTTATTTTTAGGCTGACTATAGAACCAATTTGCTATCTTTTCCGAAAAAGGTTATTGATAGTAAGTAGCGATCGCCAATTATAATAACCAAGGACTTTGTTGCATGAAAGTGACAATCGCGACAACTCCCATGAGTAGAATTAACTATATTTCTACTTTGTAGCTTTTGGGTTTACCATTTTTAATCATCCGATCAAGCATGGGACACTGTCTGAATAACTCCACTGCTTGAGCATCAAATTTTCGTAGTCGCAACTTGCCCCAAATATCACTATAATAACTGGCGATTGCCAGTTATCATAACCTTTTCTTCATAAAGATACAGTTAGGGATTCTATACTGTAATGATAGACTCCTTAGCAGTTTTGGTAATTTTGCAAAGTAAGTTATTTAACAAAAAACTCAAACCACACTAATAAGGTATCGCTTAGAGTAGCCAAGGAGTTTCACCTCAAAATTTTAGTGTCTACAAATGCTCAAAGCCTCCAAAGGAAATTAATCCAATCGCAAAACTGCCATAAAAGCTTCTTGTGGCACATCAACTGTACCTAAAGACTTCATTCGTTTTTTACCTTTTGCCTGTTTTTGCAATAATTTTTTCTTACGACTAATATCTCCGCCATAACACTTAGCTAAAACATCTTTCCGTAAAGCAGGAATATGTTCGCTAGCAATAACTTTAGAACCAATAGATGCTTGAATTGGTACTTTAAATTGATGGCGAGGAATTAATTCTTTCAACTTTTCTGCCAAAGCACGACCTACCCCATAAGCTTTATCCTTATGTACAATTACAGCTAAAGCATCTACTGGTTCAGCATTAATCATAATATCTAGCTTCACCAAAGGATTTTCACGATACCCTATAAGTTGATATTCCATACTCGCATAACCACGAGAACGAGATTTCATTTGGTCAAAAAAGTCCGTCACTACCTCTGCCAAAGGAATTTCATATATTAAAGTAGTTCTCCCCCTAGCCAAATACTTCATATCTTTAAATATGCCACGTCTTGATTGACCCAACTCCATTAATGTCCCTACATATTCTTCTGGAGTAATCATTTCTACCTGGACATAAGGTTCTTCAATTTTTTCTCGGTAATTAGGGTCTGGTAATAAATTTGGATTATCAATCAGAATAACTTCTTCTTTGCTAGTGGTTACTTGATAAACTACCGACGGAGAAGTAACAATTAAATCTAAGTTATATTCTCGTTCTAACCTTTCCTGGACAATTTCCATGTGCAGCAACCCTAAAAAGCCACACCGAAACCCAAAACCCATGGCACTTGATGTCTCTGCCTCATAAGATAGTGCTGCATCATTAAGCTTGAGTCGGTCTAGAGCTTCTCGTAAATCAGGAAACTGGTCGGCATCGGTGGGAAATAAGCCACAAAATACCATAGGTTTAGCTTCTGTATAACCAGGTAGAGGAGCCTCTGCTTTTTTCTTGGCCAGAGTAATTGTATCTCCCACCCTTGCATCTTCCACAGCTTTGATAGCTGCTCCCAAATAACCTACCTCTCCTGCATGAAGCTCTTTTACTGGTTTTTGGGTAGGAGAGAGAACTCCCAATTCATCTATTTCATATTCTTTTCCTGATGCCATGAGTCGGATACGATCGCCTTTAGCAATAGTCCCATCCATGACCCGGAAATATACAATTACCCCTCGATATGGGTCATAATAACTATCAAATATCAGAGCGCGTAATTTTTCATCAATAGTATCTTGTGGTGGTGGTACTAATTGAACAATTGATTCGAGAATTTCCGGAATTCCAATTCCTTCTTTGGCCGATGCTAAAATTGCCTCCGAACAGTCTAGGCCAATTATTTCTTCTATCTCTTGTTTGACTCTATCTGGCTCTGCCCCTGGAAGGTCAATTTTATTTAAGACTGGAATAATTTCTAGGTTATTTTCTAAAGCTAGGTAGACATTCGCTAAAGTCTGAGCTTCTACTCCTTGAGAAGCATCTACTACTAATAAAGCACCTTCACAAGCTGCCAGAGAGCGCGACACCTCATAAGAAAAGTCCACATGGCCAGGAGTATCTATGAGATTTAATACATATTCTTCTCCATTTTCAGCTTGATGATTCATTCGGGCAGCTTGTAGCTTGATTGTAATACCACGCTCCCTTTCTAAGTCCATTGTGTCTAGGAATTGCTCCTTCATCTCACGGTCTTCCACAGTGCCAGTTGCTTGTAAGAGGCGATCGGCTAAAGTTGATTTTCCATGATCTATATGGGCAATGATTGAAAAGTTACGAATGTGAGATACAGGAACTTCTGTCATATTTTTATTAATAATGTAATAAATATAGTCTTTGTTCTGGTCTTGGTACAATACAAATCTATCTATTATTTCTTAACATATTTTAATCATGAAGATTTTTCTAGCTCTGAGCTGACTTAATTTCAGGGTAGTTCTGCATAGTAATGGTACACAGCAAAGAGGAATATAGCACCACGCAGACAATTATAAACACTCAAGCTTAACTAAGGAATAATACTAAATAGGGCTTGCTGAATAAAATTGTAATCAATACCTGTAAGGGCTTCCAGGGTTAAATATTGCTGAAAAAGTGCAATATTTTTGGCTCTTGTAGCCTCAAAATGTTAATGTCTTTTCCCTGAGTATCAGAAAATTTGGCCGCAGTAGATAGTCTAAACTTTTCCATGTTCTCTGTTTCCTATCATCACCATCATACTTTTCCAGCAAACCCTAAAATACGGTTATAAAACATTCCGTTCTTGAAGAACGCGCATGCCCGATGTAATGGTAGGGCAGCGAAACTATAAGCCTACACTATAGCGCCAGCTTGGTGTGGGAGTATGTCACTATGACCATTACAATGCACCACTATCACTTTCAGTCCTACTCTAAATTGTTTCCCGATCAAAAAAGAAATTTTTATTCTTTGGACTACTTTGTGGTAAAGTAAAGCTTATCGAAATATCCGGACATCAAGGCAAAAATAATAAACCGATAACCTACGGAAATTAAGACTCTGTTTGTGGTGGCTAAAGCACAGTAAAAAGCTACTCATTAAATTAATTTTTCCAAAGACCCTAAACCCATTAAGATTTAGATTAAAAAAAAATAGTAGTGGAGGACATCTCCTAACTAAGCCTAAACACCTGAACTACTGTGGACAAAACCATCTCTGATTACCTATTGCAATAGCTAGAGATAATTACGTGGACTGGATAGAGTAGTAATCTCTATGGGTGAGCTGGAAAAAATTCACTTCAGAGAGTGGATTATGTCAACATGATAATATATAGTAGCTTTTCTAGATTTGAGATTGTCTTACTATGAATCAGCCTGAAGTTAATCAGTCGAAATTGCCAGAAAAAGTAGAATTATCTATCAATATAGATTCTAGATTATTAGACCAAGTTCAACATTTGACAAATGACCCTAGTAAGGTTATTGAAAGTGCCCTGCGCCAGTGGTTAAGAGGAGGACTTCCAGAAGATGAATTGGCCCTGACACTTCAAAGAAACCCTCCTATTCCACCAAGAGGGGAATGGAATGATTAAAATACTATTACTTCAAATTGTGTGAAAAGCTGATATGAAGTTAATATAGTTATTGACAACAATTAATTGAGTTTGGAAACTACAAACAACAAAAATTAAAGAATGTCAAAATACACTCCTTTTGGCGTGAATTATTATTCTTTGCTTGGAATTCATCCCCAAGCATCTAATCAGGAAGTTAGAAAGGCATATCGAGAATTAAGTAAGCGCTATCATCCAGATACTACAGATTTGCCGGAAGCGATCGCTAAGGCAAAATTTCAGCAAATTAATGAAGCTTATGCTACTCTCGTCAACCCAGAAAAAAGATTAGAGTACGACCAAAAAATTAGGCGTTTATATGTAGATGATTTGAATAAAAGGGTTGATTTTTATAATAGAAGAAATTCATCTAGCTATTTAGATCCTCAAGACAGACCACTATCTGCAGGTGAATTATTTGCTTTATTGATTATTGGTATAACTTTAATTTGTTGTTTGTTGATAGCTATTACTATTGGCCTTATACGTCCAGAGTTGACTATCCAACCCATTGAACCACCAGGAAATCAATTTATAGAAATCAAACATTCGCTATAGCTTTATTCGTTCAATCAACATAGCTATAAATAAATCTTGAATATTTAATTAATTTCCATGATATTATTTAAATAATAGCTAGAAATATTTAGTATTATAGTTCTATAGTTGATGCAATTGAATTATTGAAAGTCTTTTTTAAGCTATTAAATTTATTATCAAATCTAGTGCAGAATTGCAGAAAGAACTAACCAGTTACAAAATCATAGAAGCTTTACCAATAAACACTTTTAAGGAATGAGAATTAAATAAGATCCAAAGTTTTTGTCTAGGAGTATTCCACTGAAATACTTCTGTGCAGAAAATCTGGAAGTTAATAAATCCTTATTCCTAACTTTTGATGTCCGCGTAGTGGCATTAAATAGGGTTTGCTGAATTAAAGTTTTTTAGTAAGGGCGGGAGCCAGAATTTCTTACGTTATGCTCCGCAAACAGGAGGAATGAGAATTGTAGAAGAAGTAGTCAGAAAAAAAGTCCCAAGATTATCCTGCCATAATCGTCTAAAAATACTAGCTTTTTGAGCTTAAGCGACCGAAAAACTTGCACTTTTTTCGACCAAAAAAAGCTGAAACCAATATCAATTAATGCTTTAATCTTTGATCAGTAAGCCCTAAATATTTTTTGTTAATTACAAAAAAAGTATGGATATTCCCAAACCAGACACACCTTTATATAATCACCCTCTGCCCAAAATTGAGCAATGGCTCCAAGAAAATGGTTGCCAACAGAATTCTGAAAAATTGCATTGTTGGTGGGTAGAAAGACCTACTTGGAAGGCAGAATTATCACTTGATATCGATCAACTTACAGTGCGCTATCTAGACGCTAGTGCTAATGGTGATGATATTCAACGCTCTTTTAAATATTCTTTGAGTCGCCAGGATCTCGAAGAAGCAATTTTTTGTGGGCCTTAGTTATTTCAGTTATCAGTTATCAGTGACCAGTACCTCTGCAATAAGGAGGCTGGACATCAGAAATATTCTCTTTTTTTATCCTCTTAAAAGGTAAGGCTTTAGACCACAGTTTTTCGGCAAAATCAACTAAAGGCCACAAAAATCAACTGATAAATCAAAAAAATTAGCTTTCTGTATTACTTAAATATTTCTGCACATCATATTTTACCAAATCTGCGTTGACGTTTTTGATAAGCAAATAAGGCACGATGAAATTCAGAGCGATTAAAGTCAGGCCAAAATG
>NZ_CEZPJD010000283.1:6873-9388 GCF_983059655.1 Okeania sp. | reverse complement strand
TGTTCCCTGTTCCCTGTTCCCTGTTCCCTGTTCCCTGTTCCCTGTTCCCTCTTTTCTGGAGATGTCTATTATCCATTATCAATTATCCATTATCCATTATTCAACTACTCATTCAGACTACCATCGGGCATAATTGCCCCTTGCAAATTTGCCCCTTGCAGATTAGCATTTTCGATATTTGCTCCTTGTAAATTGGCATTCTTCAGGTTCGCTCCCTTGAGGTTAGCTCCGCTGAGGTTAACACCCATTAACCTAGCATCAGCCAAATTTGCTCCTACTAAGTCTGTTCTCCTAAGATCGGCATCTTTTAACACTGCCCTCCTAAGATCAACACCTCGGAGATTAGCATGACTCATCATAGCCCCACCTAAATTTGCTCCTCTTAAATTGGCTCCTTGAAACTTGGCTCCAGTGAGTTGAGCATCTTCGAGATTAGCCATTTGCAAATTAGCAGCTTGCAATTTAGAGTTCATCAAATTTGCGCCAGATAAATTAGCTTTTCGTAAGTTAGCATTTTCTAATATGGCTCCCTTTAAAGTTGCTCCACCAAGGAAAGCTCCTTCCAACTTGGTATTTTCTAAATTAGAACTCCTTAAATTTGCTCCCTCTAAATGAGCGCGAGACAAATTAGCTTGCTGTAGTTTAGCCTTCATCAAGTTTGCTCCTTGCAGTTGTGCACCTTGGAGGTTGGCATTTAGCAATCTAGCTCTCCTGAGTTCGATACCCCTCAAATTAGCTCTGGATAAATTTGCATCTCGCAGATAAGCATCTTCAATTTTGATAGCTGCTAAGTTAGCACCACGAAGCTTACAACCTTGACATTCTCCAGTTATTCGTAATTGCTCTACTGCACTCTTACCCGAGATGTTTTTGACAATTTCCTGTTGAGGTCTTTGTGTTCTTGAGAAGTTAGCTTGCTCTCGTTGTTGTCGAAACACTGTTAAACTCGTAGCTAATATAGCAAGAGCTGTAATACTAGCCAATCCTACTATTGCAGATGTTTTTACAGGCTTCATTGCCATCGTCACATTCTTAAAATTAGCAGCATCGCCAAACATAGGAATTGGTCTCAGTGCAGCCATTGCTGCTGCTGCATTTTCAAAGCGGTCTTTGCTATTGGGAGATACCATTTTCTCTAGCCACATTGTGAATAATGTACTCAGTTGTGGCATTAATTTTTTGACGTTAAAGCTATAGTTGCGGTCTATTAATTTTTTGATGTCTGTACTGGGAGTACCTGTTAGCAAACAGATGATAGTTGCGCCTAAACTATATAGATCAGAATTTATAGTGACAGTACCATTTAATTCTTGTTCCGGTGACATAAAGCCTGGGGTACCACTAACACCATCAGTTAAAATATCTTCTATTCCGATCCGCGCAGAGCCAAAATTAATTAAATGTGCAATAGGGAATCTTTCACCATGAGAGTGGGTATCAACTAATATATTTTCTGGTTTGATATTACCGTGAATAATGGGTGGAGTTTGCCTTTGTAAATAAACTAAAATTTCTAAAGTTGAAATAGCAATTTGCTTAATTTGTTCGGGAGTAAAATTTCTTTTTTCTGCTAAATAATTGCCTTTTTGATATTTTGTAATTAAGCAAAATCCTTCGGTGGTTTCTAAAGAGTCTACATAATTGGGAATACGAGGATGTTCTAGTTCTTTGAGAATTTCTACTTCTCGTTCATAAGCTTCAAACCCTGCCCAATTTGCATCACTATCTGCAAAACGAAATTCTTTAATGACAACTTCTTGGTCTTGTTTGATAGCTAGTCCCTGATATGTCACTTCTCCTTCGTTTTGATGACGCTCTATTTCTCTAATAATTTGATAGCCTTGGCTAGAAAGGTCTTGTTTCATTTTAATAGTACCACCGTTTTTTTCTACCTTTAAATGGGGCGCTAATGCAATAAATATGTTTATAAATTATATCATATTTTTGATTGAGTAGCAATTACAAATTGTCATAATTCCTCATGATGTGAAGAAGGCAGAAGGCAGAAGGCAGAGGGCAGAAGGCATAAGGTCTAATTACTTACGAATAGACATCTACTTTAGAAGAGGCAGTAGAGAGTGGGGAGTAGGACAAAATAATTGATGATTTAAGTACAATAATTGATTTTATTTTTGATTATTGGAGAGGTCTAATAGTCTTCTATACACCACTTCGTGTCCGATAGCCCCAAACAATTTTCACTGATAACTGATAACTGATAACTGAAATGACCACCCACATTGACAGTGGGGTATTAAACCTGCAAAAGAAAAGATACTTTTTTTTTAAGGAAATAAAAATCTAAGTACATCATAAATTATTCAGTTACTTAGTTAGAACGCAGACTTTAATTATACTTGATATTTAATTATGCTGAAAACAAATGGAACAATCAAGCTATATTAATTGCTTAAAGTATTTACAATAAAATTTGTCATCAAGATTGTATTTGATTATACTATATTAAGTATTTATCTACTTGAGAGCCTATTTTTTATTACAACTGATGACTGAT
>NZ_CEZPJD010000283.1:1281-6773 GCF_983059655.1 Okeania sp. | reverse complement strand
ATATTAAGTATTTATCTACTTGAGAGCCTATTTTTTATTACAACTGATGACTGATAACTGATAACTGAAATAACCTATTATTCAGATGAGTTGAACGCAGTACTAATAAATTTCAAAAAGACTCTTTTATGGTAAAATAATGCAAAACTATTCTGAGGAAAAGAGGTTTCTATGACAGAACAAAATGCTCGTGATTTATTTAAAGCTGCCTACGAATATCGTTATACTTGGGACTCTAGTTTTCCTGGTTATAGTGCCGATATTGAACTTAAACAAGGGTCAGAAATGTACAATGGCCAAATTTCGATCAAACCAGACTTCAGTGTAGAAGTCACAGGTATCTCAGATGAGGAAGTACAACAAAGCGTTTATACTCAACTGCGGGACGTAGTTACTCACCGCAAACGTTCATCTTTTGAAGCATCCCATGGTAAAAATAGCTTTAGTCTGGGCGATCAGGATGAAACTGGTGCAGTTGAAATTCTCGTTGAAGGTGATGCGATGGGGTCAAATTACAAGGTTAGAGGTAGAGAAATTTGTCTAGTTAGTCGGGTAATGGGCCGTATGGCTTTCGTAATTAATACTCACAAAAGCTTGGATACAGGAGAAGGTTTTATTGCCACTCATTATAACGCTATTTTCCGCAACCCTCAAACCAATGAAGTTATAAGAGAACTAGAATTTGAAGATAGTTATGAAAAAATTGGCAGTTATTACATAATGACTCGCCAGGTAGTTAATTCTACAGAAAAAGGTCAAGTAACAACAACCGAATTTAACTATTCTAATATCAAATTGCTAGAACCAGCAGTTGTGTAGGAATAATCTGAACCTTTGGTCTATTTTAATGTTAATTCAGCTAGGATTAATTTAGGATAATCATAGTTCTCATATTTTTATAAATTCAACAAAAAAAGGAGAAAAAAATGGCTAAAGCACTAACCCCAGAAAATGTGGAAAATGTATTAGATGAATTACGCCCCTATCTCGCGGCAGATGGTGGTAACGTGGAATTGGTCGAAATTGATGGTCCGATAGTAAATCTTAGACTACAAGGAGCTTGTAGCTCTTGTCCTAGTTCTACTATGACTCTCAAAATGGGTATTGAGCGCAAACTTAGAGAAGAAATTCCTGAAATTACTGAAGTTGTTTCTGTGATGTAGTTATTTTTCCCTTCTCACAAGCAATGTGAGAGGGGTATTTATCCATTAAAAATATTTACTATTGCATCGGAAAATCAATAATTAATCTGGTATGATTTTTCATATTGTTGTGATATTTATGAGTGAAACAGTAAAAAAGTAACTCTAAATTTACTGAAAATTTGAACTGCAAAAACAGATAATTCATTACGACATAATATAATTAGTTACTTCTCATACCAATTCACTGGAAAAATTTCACAAAGACTTTCGCTTCTTATAGATGTAGATGTGAAATAATTGCTTGAAATTACTCTAGCGTCAAAGCTTGAATAACATAAAATTTTAGCATTTTTACACCTAAAGGAGACTGACAAATTATACAATTTATCAAAAACTTTTCTACATTTTTTCAAGCTGAGGAGTAGCTAGAGAATTTGTATAAAACTTCTGTAAGTCGCAGTAAATATTAAGAATAATTAACACGAACTAACTAATAAAGATCAAAAAAATACTCTGCCTGTATTAATTATGATGTAATAATTGAAGTGTCACCTAAGTATAGCATGAATGCATGGTAATTGGTATTACACGCTTGCTTTTTACTATAGCTTGAAATACAGTTACTTAGAAGCTCAGATTAACAAAAAAAATATCGATAGTTAGTTATGATAGAGCTACTAAATATTACAACTAACTACAATTAATTTAAACAGGCAATCAATGAAAATTCTAGTTGTAGAAGACGATCAATTTATCGCCGAAACTTTAGCTGATGCCTTAACTGAACAACTTTTTGTAGTTGATATAACCACAGATGGTCAAGCAGGTTGGGAGCAAGCTCAAGCCTGTGATTATGATTTAATTTTATTAGATGTAATGCTGCCTAAATTAGATGGTATTACTCTATGTCAAAAGTTACGTTATATAAATAAAAGCATTCCTATTTTACTTTTAACCGCTCGTAATAACAATCAAGATAAAGTAAAAGGTTTAAATGCGGGAGCTGATGATTATGTCGTTAAACCATTTAATTTAGAAGAGCTTTTAGCTAGAATTAGAGCATTATTACGGCGGGGAAATGAGTCTGTTTCTCCCATCAAAAAATGGGGTAATTTATGTTTAAATTCTCAAAATTGTGAAGTTACTTACAATAATAAACAGTTAAATCTTACTCCTAAAGAATATGAAATTCTCAATCTATTTATGCACAATAGCCAAAGAATATTTAGTTGTAGTGCAATTTTAGATAAAGTTTGGAGTTTTGAAGACATACCTACAGAAGATACAGTTAGAGCGCATATTAAAGGTTTAAGACATAAATTAAAAGCAGTGGGTGCGCCTAGTAATTTAATCGAAACTGTCTATGGCTTAGGTTATCGGTTAAAACAAGTTGAAGAAGGAAAAAGGAAGAAAGAAGAAAGAAGAAGAAAGAAGGAAGAAGGAAGAAACTTTGCAATCCCGCGTCAGCGACAAGCGCACCTGGTAGGGCACCAAGAGAGTAAAAAGTATATGGGGACTCAAACCCCAATCAATTGTAAACACTATTTAGAAGGCAGTGTATTAAACTCAAAAGAAAAAGATAAAAAGAATTTACCAGTCAAGAATAATCAAATAAAAGATAAAGAAAAGCCTCAAAAATATCAGGAATATCAACAAAAACTGCAAGATTCCATCAGTAAAATCTGGGATAGATTTAAAGGAAGTATTAATGAGAGGATTGATGTATTGGAACAAGCAGTGGTAGCTGGAAAAAATGAAAAATTAGAGATTGATTTACAAAGAAAAGCACAACAAGAAGCTCATAAATTAGCAGGTTCTCTAGGTACATTTGGTTTACTAGATGGCTCAGATTTAGCTAGAAAAATAGAAACTTTATTGGCAGCAGAAAAAAATCTTAATCCTGACGAAATATTGCATCTGTCTGAATTAGTTAAAAGTCTATATGACAATATAGAGCAGCATAGTAATATAGACGAAAACCAAAGTGGCAATCAACAGATTAAATCTCTAGATAGTCAATCTTCTATTCATGTTTATCCAGAATGTAGATTATTATTAATAATAGAAAAAGATAGTATATTTGCAAAACAATTAGTTGAGGATGCCATCACAAAAAAAATACAATTTAAACTGGCTCCAAATGTTTCAATAACCACAGATATAGATACTTATATTAGTCAGAATTTAAACTATAGTTTACAAGATTTATCATTTTGTCCTAATGTAGTGTTACTTGACCTTGAAGTTGCTGCCAACTCAGAGAAAATATTAGCTAAAATTTCTAGCCAGATGCCTTCTTTACCTGTAATTGTACTTAATACTAAAGGTGAATTGAGCGATCGCGTAAAAATTGCTAAACTAGGAGCATCAGCATATCTAAAAAAGCCATTACCACCAGCTCAAGTAATAGATATAGTATTAGATATCTGGCGAAAAAATCAGCCTTTGGCAACTGTGATGATTGTAGATGACGACCTGCAAATTTTAGAGACCATCGAACAGATACTAACGCAGTGGGGAATTAAAGCTGTAACTTTGAGTGATGAGCGATATTTCTGGAAAACCTTGGAAAATACAGTGCCTGATTTATTAATTTTAGACATAGAAATGCCATATTTTAACGGAATTGATTTGTGTCAAGTTATTCGTAACGATCCACATTGGAATTGGCTTCCTGTTATATTTCTGACAGCTCATTACAACCCTATTCTTTGTCATAAAATTTTTGCTGCTGGTGCGGATGATTATATTTGTAAACCATTTAAATATTCTGATTTAATTACTCGTGTTATTAATCGTATTAAACGTAGTATAAGTGTTTAATTATCCAAATGAACGAAGGCAGAAGGCAGAAGGCAAAAGGAACTACTGGATGGGGTTTATGACCCCAAGCAATTGTAGGCATCGTGTAGATTATGGGGTTTTATACCCTTGTTCCCTAAAGGTCACGGGCATTTATGCTGGGGTCAGAATTTCCTTCTGCCCCAAATCGCCGACTGCACTCTGCCTTTCCTGATAATTAGCTGTAAAAAATTAAATAAGATAAAAAAAAATGCAAAGTATAACTAAAAATCAAACCAATTTAATAGAATCTTTAAAAAATGCTAATGCTCAATTAAAAGCAGAAATTAGGGAGCGTCAAAAAGCGGAAAAAGCACTACAAGAGCTAGTAGAAAAATATCAAAAAACATCTTTACAACTCCGGACTTTAATTAATGCTATGCCAGATATTGTCTGCTTTAAAGATGGTACGGGCCAATGGCTGGAAGCTAATCAATCAATGCTGGAATTATTTGAAATAGAAAAAGTAGATTATCGTGGCAAATCAGATATTGAATTGGGAGAAATTAGTAGTTTTTATCGAGAAGCTTTTTTGTTTTGTCATCATAGCGATCGAGAAGCATGGCAGAAAAGAACTTTGTCTAGAAGTGAAGAAATAATTCCCAAACGAGATGGCAGTGTAAAAATTTATGACGTAATTAAAGTACCGTTATTTTATGAAGATGGAAAACGTAATGGCATTGTTGTTTTGGGGCGTGATATTACAGAGAAAAAACAAACAGAAAAAGTGATGATTAGATTGGCTTCTATAGTAGAATCCTCTAATGATGCAGTTATTGGTAATACTTTAGAAGGAATTATTTATAGTTGGAATTCAGGAGCAGAAGCAATTTATGGCTACTCTATTTCTGAGGTAAAAGGCCGTTTGATTTCCATGTTAGCGTTGCCAGAAAGACCAAATGAAATTTCCCAAATTTTAGCAAATATTAGGGCAGGAGCTAGTATAAATAATTATGAAACTGTACATATTAGAAAAGATGGTAAACATATAGATGTAGCTTTAACAATATCTCCAATAAAAGATAATGAAGGTAATATTATAGGAGTCTCAACTATTGCTCGGGATATAAGCGATCGTAAACAGATCGAAAAATCTTTTGAACAGCTTCGTTACCAAAATAAATTAATATTAGATTCAGCAGGAGAAGGAATTTTTGGAATAGATACATTGGGGAAAATTTCTTTTGCTAATCCAGCAGCAGCAAGAATGACTGGTTACACAATTAAAGAGCTGGTAAATAGTGACTGGAGTTTGATAATTTCTGGGGTTGAAGAAGGAAGAAGGAATAGGGAAGAAGGAAGAAGGAATAGGGAAGAAGGAAGAAGGAATAGGGAAGAAGAAAGAAGGAAAAAGTTCATAGAGACTCAAACCCAAACCAATTGTAAACACCGTGTAGACGGTGGGGTATTAAATCTCAAAAAAAAAGATAAATTTTCAGTACAAAACAATCACTCAGATAGTCAAGTTACAACAACTTTAAAAAAAGGTATAGTCTGCCAAGTTAC
>NZ_CEZPJD010000283.1:0-1181 GCF_983059655.1 Okeania sp. | reverse complement strand
ACTCAGATAGTCAAGTTACAACAACTTTAAAAAAAGGTATAGTCTGCCAAGTTACTGATGAATTTTTTCAGCGACGAGACGGATCATATTTTCCCGTAGAATATGTAAGTACACCTATTTTAGAACAGGGAAAAATTATTGGTGCAGTTGTAACATTTAAAGATATAACAGAACGTCAAGCAGTCGAACAGATGAAAGACGAATTTATTTCCGTGGTGAGTCACGAGTTACGTACTCCTCTTGCTTCTATTCACGGTGCTCTAGCTTTATTGAAAAGTGGATTACTTAATCAAGCACCAGAAAGAGGTAACAGGATGCTAAATATTGCCATTGCTAACACAGACCGTTTAGTAAGGTTAATCAACGATATTCTAGACTTAGAGCGTCTTCACTCCCAGCAAGTAACAATGCTGAAACAAACTTGCAACATTGCTGAATTAATGCTCCAGACAGTAAATGAAATGCAACCTATTGCAGAAGAAGCAGGAGTTAATTTGTCAGTCAAACCAGTAGATACTAAGTTGTGGGGATGTCCCGACCAATTAATTCAAACCTTAACTAACTTACTTAGTAACGCTATCAAATATTCCCCGAAAGGAACAACTGTCTGGTTAACTGCCAGCAAACAATTTATCGATAGAAATAATACTGATAGCTCCGCTCACTTCACTTCAACAGTTAAAACCAAATACACAAAAGCACTTGCCTGTAATATTCATCATAGTTATCAAGTTTTGATTGCAGTTAAAGACCAAGGGCGAGGTATTCCTGCTGATAAGATAGAAAGTATTTTTGGTCGCTTTCAACAAGTTGATGCTTCTGACTCTCGCCAGAAGGGAGGCACCGGTTTAGGTTTAGCCATTTGTCGCAGTATTGTCCAACAACATCAAGGTAAAATTTGGGCAGAAAGCACTTTAGGAGAAGGTAGTACTTTTTTTGTAGCCTTACCAGTTTTGGATGAGGAGTAGGGAGTGGCTCACACTGATTATGGCACAGATACACGGATACGGAAGGGAGCAGGGAAGTGGGAGAGTGGGGGGAGATTAAATATTGAAGTAATTATAGAATTATCAACATATAATATGTAACCAGATTCTATATAACTAGACATCTCTGATCATAAAAAATAAAATCAATTATCACAAAGAAATGATCAATTATTTCCCCTTACTGCCTACTGC
>NZ_CEZPJD010000282.1:2738-9439 GCF_983059655.1 Okeania sp. | reverse complement strand
AGCATTCTTAGGGGAAAACAGGGGTACTTTTTCACTACCTAAAAAGCCTAAAACCTTTATATATAAAGACTTTTATATTTAATCAGCAAACCCTAATTAGGAGTAAAGAGTCAAAATTAATGCCTTCTATACCAGTTTTGAGGTAGGAAATTCTCTTTTTTTCTTGGTACGCTACAAGGTGCGCCGTGAGGCGATGCGGGGTTGCACTGCTTTGTCAAAGAGATATCTTCTGCGCTTTTCTTTAATTAATCGAACTTATTATCCAAACACATTCTTTTTTCACAATGGTATAATACCATTTCTCAAAAGTCTTGCTACATCTCCTTGAAAGTAGGGAGTAGGGAGTAGGGTGAAAAGAGATAAGATATTTTGGTTTAATGCCGAGAATAGCCACAAACATTATTCAACCATTATTATTACTTAATAGCTGAAGTCCCATGGGAAGTATAGCATTATTTTTGGGAATTGGTATAATTAAAGATAATTCAAGACTTTAAGGCACAGGGAAAAGGACAGAATTTTACAGATTTTTTAGTATTGTAAAAAATTATAATCCTGTTTTATAACTCATCTGGAAACTTTATATCTTTAATATCTTGCTCGTTAATTTTTTCTGATTTTGCAATTGATCGTCTTGAAATTTACCGAAAAATTAAAATGAAGGTACAAAATCTTTCCATTGATAGAAAAAAAAGAAAAAAATTTTTTTAGTACATCCTCTTAATTTACAAGAAGAGGTAATTATGAATTATTAATTGTTGAAGTAGAAGAATTTTGTGGTGAAATCCTCAACCATAAATACCGTCCTACTGCCTTTAAATATAACCTGACTGGAAACTGATAATAATCAATGAAAATATTAACGATAATTAGCAAATGAAATAGAAAAGTTAAACCAGTCCAAACTCTCGGCAACCAACACAAAGGAGTACCAGGTATTGGGGGGTAAAAGTAAGCTGTTAATCCTATTAATGTTGTTGGTAATATTACAAATGCAACTGCTAATAACTTAATTACCCAACTCAATTCAGCATTAGGATAATCAACTTTCCAATTTCTACCATTCCACCGCCAACTTAAAGGAGAAGAACTATCCGCTATTTTCAATGATTGCTTTACCAAATCTACAGTAAAAATATGGTTACAGAAGTTACAAGCAAAAGCATCCATTAAAACCATTGATGATATCTGGCCATGATAACATACAGGACAAGTATAAACTTCTTCTACACTCAAATCTTTATTGATATTTTGAGAATCACACATAGAATTCGCTAGTAAAAACTATATGATATCGCAGTTTTCAACATGAACCTCTAAACTTATGCATAGTCTGTGATAATTCTTAATTTTTTTCTAAATTAGATAAGAATTAACATCAGCAAAACTATGGTGTTCATTGATAAATAGAGTTATCTTATTTCAGTTGTAAAATATTTGAAAATTTTAGGATATACAGCACTTTTTAGGATAGTGAGATACAGTTTGAAAATTAATCTTTTTTTCCCTACTGCCTACTCCCTAATACCTACTCCCTAAATTCCTAAAATTTTTTACCTCATCAACTCCAAAACTGCTGTAAATATAGACAAACAATAAAATCATCACAGATGATTGAGGATTGCGATATACTATAATTTCTTGCAGAATTCAGGGAATAGGGAATAATAAATAGGGAGATTAAATTGTTGATTTTAGATATTGAATTGATGTAAGTAAAATTTTTGCAAGAGGTTTTATGTATAGATGAATTATTATTAAACGCAGCTTCCCATAGGGTGGAATGTCGAAGTCTCATCGCTGGCCGACCATCGACCAAGAGAAGAAAAAATTTTCCCTACCGCGTAATCCTCTCCTTGAAAAGAAGAGGTAATTGTTAATAATTAATAATTAATAATTAATTGTTTAAATACCATTTAAAATTGCATTTCTCTCAGTTTCAGCTAAATTATGATTGCTGAATTGCTGTTTGTCTAGCATTCCGTTAGGCAAATTTTTTTAATATTTTGTTGGAGCTTGCACTAAACAAGTCATAATTTAGAAGCAATATTTTAAATAATTTTCTAAGGAACTAAAATCTTGGTAGAATTTATCTCAGAAACAATAAGAAACTTCAGTATGAGTGAGGTAAATAGTTAAATTGTTTAAACATCAATTATTTAATTCTGTCAACCGTTCCCGGCAGCTAATTATTCAATTTATTGGTTTGTTTTGTCTTTGCTGTTTCCTGGTTATTAGTTGTAGCCAACCACAAAATAATCCTAACAACACCTCCACCACAGAAATTCAAACAAATCGTATTACAATTGGTACAACTCTTAAACCTCGTACTGTCGATCCAGCAGATGCCTACGAAGTAATATCTGGTAACTTACTCTATAACTTAGGCGATCGCCTCTACGGTTACAAATTAGGAACAACAGAACTTGTCCCTCAATTAGCTACAGAAATGCCAAAAATTAGCGAAGATGGCACAACATATACAATTCCTCTTCGTCAGGGAGTAACATTCCATGACGGTACTCCCTTCAACAGCGAAGCAATGGCCTTTTCTTTAAAACGTTTTATCGAAAATGAAGGTCCTCCTTCTTCTTTATTAGCAAATACAGTAGAATCAGTAGAAGCTACCGGAGAATATCAGTTAACAATAAAGTTAAAAAAACCCTTTGCTGCTTTTACTCCTCTACTGGCATTTTCTGGTCTTTGTGCTGTTTCGCCTCAAGCATATACAATAGATGAAAATAAATTTAAACCTGATACATTTATTGGTACTGGACCATACAAATTAGCTGAGTACGGAACTGATGTTTTACGATTAGATATATTTGAAAATTATTGGGGAGAAAAACCACAAAATCAAGGAATTGACATTCAAATATTTTCTAGTTCAGCCAATTTATTTAATGCTTTTAAAACAGGTGCTATTGATGTAGCTTATTTATCTCTTGACACTGACCAAATTTCTAACTTAGAACAAGAATCAGAACGTCAAGGTTGGCAAGTAATTTCTACAGATGGCAAGACAGTTAATTATATAGTTTTAAATATTAATTCTGCACCATTAGATAACAAACCAGTAAGACAAGCATTAGCAGCTATTGTTGACAGAAATTTGTTAAATAAACGAGTTTTAAGAGGGCAAGCTGAACCTATTTATAGTCTAATTCCCAGCAAATTTGAAGGTTATAAGCCAATATTTCAAGAAAATTATGGAGATGGAAATTTTGACAAAGCTAGAGAGTTATTAAAAGAGGCAGGACATTCTCAAGATAATCCAGCAAAAGTAGAAATTTGGTATGCTTCTAATTCAACGAAAAGACAATTAGTCGCTAGTACACTAAAAGCATCTGTAGAAGAAAAAATAGACGGTTTAATGGAGTTAGAATTAAATAGTGTAGAAGCAGCAACCGCCTTTAAAAATTTAGACAAAGGAGTATATCAAACCTTTATTTTAGATTGGTACGGAGATTTTGTTGACGCTGATAACTATATTCAACCATTTTTAGAATGTACAAAAGGCTCAGAAGAAACAGGTTGTGAAGCAGGAGCTAGCCAATTTCAAGGTTCATTTTATTATAGCGATCGTATCAATCAATTGATTGAGCAACAACGTCAGGAACAAAACCCAGAAAAACGCCAAGGTATTTTCAGAGAAATTCAAGATTTATTAGGAGAAGATGTTCCTTTTATTCCACTGTGGTTAGACAAAGATTATGTCTTTGCTCAGAAAAATATTAATGGAGTAAATTTAGAACCGACTCAGCAATTTCCTTTTTGGACAATTAATAAATCATCGTAGAATAAGCATTCAGCATTGAGCCGTCAGCTATCAGCAATTAGCTATTGAGCTATTGATTAAGAGGAGGAGGTAAAAGCAAGTGAAAAATAGAGAGAGAATTAAAAGTTATTGCCAATGTAAACTCCTTCAACATTAGAAGGAATTATTTAGGGCTTGCTGTTTGCGTAGCATCCCGCAGGGAAGAGCTAAATACTTACATCATAGCAAGAGGAAGAAGGAAGAGAAGAGGAAATGAAATAAAGAGAAATAATTGCTTGAGATAGATAGCTTCTATAATTGCAAAAGCCTCTTCTAAGCATAAATTTTGAATTCTACTTTTTAATAGTATTATTTTACTATCGAACTGTAATTAAACCCTCTTCCGGACATTGCACATTGACGAATGATTTGAGATTTTTGATTGAATTGAATTTTGAATTTGAGAGTTGCCAGAATGATTAATTAACGGTGTTTTTTAGTCACAATCTAAACTAATTTTTGGCAATATCATTCCGTAATGTGCAACCCTTCAAATTTATTTCCTTCTTCCTTTCCTGAATTAACGTAAAAAACAACTAACCATCCATAACACCAAAAACGTTACCAAAGCAATAAATATTTCTATGTCTAAAGCAGTTGCTAAAGAACTCAATATTACACCTAAAATAAACCCAAGAATTAAACCCGCAACAGTCAACAATACAGCACGAAAAAACTTATTCTCTTTACGGTTAAGAAAATAAAGACAACCACCAACTCCCAAAGCCAAAGTGAGTTGCAAAATAAACGGTTGACTATCCCCAAAATAAATACTAATAGCACCTAAAACCACATATATGCCAGTAGGCCACAAAATATCAGCTTGACTAGGAGTATCAATTAGCCTTTGTAGCCACGCAGGCCCTTTTTCAGTCAACCCAGGAGTAAAACTATCGGGGACTTTATTTGTTTTTGTTTGCTTCTCAGGAAACCGAATACGCTCAGGAACCTTAATCTTTCCTTCCTGACGCAACCTTAAACGGTCCATCAAAATCGAATCATAAGCAGCTTCAATCTTTTCTATAACTTTTTGATCGTCAGTATGCTGCTGTTTTAAACGTTCCTTTGCTGCTTGAATTTCATCAAAAGAAGCATCTTCAGTGAGACCAAGTTGTTGATAATGACTTAGATCGCTCATTGCAATATATAAATAATATTTTAAACTATGACACAGTATTGGATTATGGTATTTTAATCTTATCTAGTTTTCTAGAAATATGCTCAGTTAAATATACAAACATTTCTATACAAATTACCGAATAATCTCATAAATTAACATAAGTACTGACTATCAAAAATAGCTTTTAACCCCTGAAATTAATAGGAGGAAAATCAAAAAAAGATGTCGAGAGGCAAAAAATACGACTCTACTTAAGGAAGTATTTAAAATTCGGTTAGAGAAAAAATTGACTACTTTCCTGGCTGAAGCTAAGGAGATTCTAATAAGGTTGTTTCAGCACTGGCATTAGCCGAGTCCAGAGTATTTTCTGCCAAACATTGAAACTACCACTTGATTAATATGCTAATCTTGTCTTTTGGCTTTTAAATTTAGACTGTTGATCTAATTCAATCCACTAACTATTCCTGACCACTGTACTTTTTTCTGCTTTTCACGTCGATAAGAAAAAAAGTAATCCGGTTGTTGATAAGTACAATAAGGAGCGATCGCTATCTGTGAATGATCAATACCCAATTGCTCCAACTGTAAAACATTAACCATACGGACATCCAAACGAACCTTTCCTTGTTCAGGATCGGATAAAACTGGCGAATTAGGTAAAAGCTCCAGAGAATGCAAAATATCCTGAGTAGTTGCTCTCTCTTTTTGTGGAACAACAGTCGCCCCAACTTCAGCCGCCACATCTTCAGAAACTTGATAAACCTCTCCAGCAATAGCAGGGCCAAGAACAAATAATAAATCGGATAATTGACTACCCTGAGCTTGAAAACTTGCCGATGCCACCGGAACAATTTTTGCAGCCGTGCCACGCCATCCGGCATGAACTGCCGCCACTTGTCCTGTTTTTTTGTCAGCAATCAAAACAGGTACACAGTCAGCACTGCAAACCCAAACTGCTTGTTTTGTTGTTTGAGTTATTAAACCATCAGCCTCAGCATAAGTTTTTTCGGGACTAGAATTAGGCATTTCTACCTGAGTAGCTTTCCCTGTTGTTAGTACAGTATTGCCATGCACTTGCTTCACACGATATACCTCAGCAGAAGAAGGGAATACTTCTACTAATTCTCCTGGTGTACGAGGCCAGAAATGGTGAGTAAAAAAGCCATGAGGCCAATTTTCCAAGAGGCTACAAGTTAGATAAGATAATCCTTGCCATTTTTGCCAATGCCAAGTGGCATGATTCTCGTTCAAAATTTGGTGGTATCTATTTAATTTTTGTGAGTCAGAGTCAGCTACAGTCATTTCAGTTATCAGTTATCAGTTATCAGTTATCAGTTGACCTCAGCATAAATGCCTTCGTTTATTTTGACATTTTTATTCGCTCTACTGCACAGGATTGGAAGTTTACCTGGAGCCAGAGTGCTTCACAGAATGAATTTGACTATTGCGACATCCGCAACAAAAGTAGAAGTCACACCACCAACTTTGAGTGCTTCACAGAATGAATTTGACTATTGCGGCATTCGCAACATTAGTAGAACTAACTAATAATTGAGTCATCAACTCCGAGTGCTTCACAGAATGAAATGACTATTGCGACATCCGCAACAAAAGTAGAAGTCACACCACCAACTTTGAGTGCTTCACAGAATGAATTTGACTATTGCGGCATTCGCAACATTAGTAGAACTAACTAATAATTGAGTCATCAACTCCGAGTGCTTCACAGAATGAAATGACTATTGCGACATTCGCAACAGAAGT
>NZ_CEZPJD010000282.1:0-2638 GCF_983059655.1 Okeania sp. | reverse complement strand
CAACTCCGAGTGCTTCACAGAATGAAATGACTATTGCGACATTCGCAACAGAAGTAGAAGGAACATCTCCAACTCCGAGTGCTTCACAGAATGAAATGACTATTGCGACATTCGCAACAGAAGTAGAAGGAACATCTCCAACTCCGAGTGCTTCACAGAATGAAATGACTATTGCGGCATCCGCAACAGAAGTAGAAGGAACATCTCCAACTCTGAGTGCTTCACACAATGAAATGACTATTGCGGCATCCGCAACAGAAGAAGTAGAACAAATCATTGAGTCATAAACTTAAGGAAAGGTTAGACAGTTCAAAAGTTTAAAACTCAGACAAAGTAAAACTTTTCCTTCTTCCTTGTTCCTTGTTCCTTCTGCGATAAAGTGTTGATATCTATCAACTTTGACCCAGATATTAGGAAAATTGTCAGTAGCAGAATTTAACAAAAAAAAATTTATAGACAGCTTGTCAAATATTCAAGGAGTTTCAGACAAATTCACCGCCTCAACATTCGCCAATCTCCATATTTTTGTGAGCCTCCCCTCAACAAATCAAACTCTTTGGCAGTTAATCGACTCCGGAAACCCATCAAGCATTGTCATTGCCAGCCAACAAACAGCAGGACGTGGTCAATGGGGAAGAAATTGGCAGTCAACTGTCGGTGGCCTATATCTGTCAATAGTGATCGCTAAGAGCAATACCATCGCTCCTAATATCTCTATATCTCAAACTCCTCAACTAACTTTATCCAGTGCTTGGGGTATAGCCTCTAGTTTGAGGAATTATGGTGTACCAGTTCAAGTCAAGTGGCCCAACGACTTGATTTTAGAACACAAAAAATTAGGAGGAATTTTAACAGAGACTAGGATACACAAGAAAAAAATTTCTCAAGCAGTCATTGGCGTAGGAATTAATTGGGCTAATTCTGTACCAGACACAGGAATTAATTTGCAGAGCTATTATAGGAAACAGTCAAAATCGGAAATATTCTCTTTAGAAATGTTAGCTGCTATAGTCTTTCATGGACTAGATTCTGGCATTAAACAACTTTTAGAGTCAGGAATAGAAAGTATCTTACCTTCCTATCAGCAACTGCTAATAAATATTGGGCAGCAAGTAGTAGTAGAAGATCGTATTGGCACAATTGTGGGAGTAACGACTAATGGGGAATTACGGGTCAAGTTTAACCAAGACTCAGCTAGTCTGCTAAGTCAGCCTCAAATATCTTCCTCAGAAATTTTCTTAAAACCCGGTACAATCAATCTAGGTTATGGCCAACCGCTGCTTGGAAGTTAGGAGTGAGGGAATAGGGGAGTAGGGGAGTAAGGGGAGTGGGGGAGTAGGGGAGTGGGGGAGAAGTAAAAATCAGAATAATTATAATTAATAGTTTTGTAGAATGGGCATCTTGCCCGTTCCTGTTCCCCGTTCCTGATTAAACTGTTTAATAGACATCTCCAAAATAAAAAATAAAATCAATTATCGTATAGAAATTATCAATTATTTCTTCCTATTCCCTATTCCCTATTCCCTCTTTTCTGGAGATGTCTAATTGTCAATTCAAAATAATAAATAAGTATAGTGTGAGGAAATGATGGTATCAGAGAACCAAAACCTGTCAGTAGAGTCTAAAACTGAACTACAGGAAACAACCAAAAAGCAAAACCAAAATATTATTCAGACCAAACTTCTAACTCATAAATCTCTTATGCAGCTTGGTTGTTGTCTAGCAAGTTTAGGAATGCTGAGTAGAGGAATAGTTTTAGCCGAGGCAGTTTTAGAAATAGAAGTATATGACTATGAGCCATCATATCAACCTGCTCCAGTAGATAACTATTATCCCCAAACATCCTATTCGGAACCATCCTATTCACCAGAACCATATTATTCGGAACCCTACTACGAACCAGCACCATCCTATTCACCAGAGCCATATTATTCAGAACCCTACTACGAACCCGAACCTTATTATTCTGCTTCACCAAGTTATTCGGAACCATACTATTACGAACCAGAACCGGAACCATATTATTCCCAACCAGCACCGAGTTACTACGAACCCGAACCTTATTATTATTCTCAACCAGCGCCAAGTTATTACGAACCCGAACCATATTATTCCCAACCAGCACCGAGCTATTACGAACCCGAACCTTATTATTATTCCCAACCCGAACCAGAACCCGAACCCGAACCAGACAGTGGTATTTATCTGCCGAAAAATTTGTATGTCGCACCTCCGACAAATACAGCACTCAACCTATCAAAACAAGCAAAAGGTCAGGAGTTACCACCTCTAACATTACCAATACCTGAAAAACTTTATTATTATGACGGTTCGACTAA
Organism: Okeania sp.; assembly: GCF_983059655.1. Taxonomy (NCBI): domain Bacteria; kingdom Bacillati; phylum Cyanobacteriota; class Cyanophyceae; order Oscillatoriales; family Microcoleaceae; genus Okeania; species Okeania sp. The sequence goes on along the minus strand of NZ_CEZPJD010000282.1, from coordinate 299 downwards.
CGCTTATATAGATAATACAGAATACAAAACTGGCGCAACAGAAAGTTATGAAGCACCAAGTACAGTAGTTTTCTCCGAACGTTCCACAGATAATATCGCCGAATATCCAACAAATAATAAAAATTGGAGTGCTGTCGCCGAAAATAATAATTGGAGCGCCCCTACTCAGACTAATAACTGGAGTTCTACAACTGCAACAAATAATTGGAGCGCTCCTGCTCAAACAGCATCCAACAATTCATGGAGTGGGGAAACTCAACAAAGTTACTATTCTCAAAATAACTATCAAGACTCATCCT
>NZ_CEZPJD010000281.1:0-9452 GCF_983059655.1 Okeania sp. | reverse complement strand
TGAATTATTGAATTATTAATTATTCGGTAAAGAAGATAAAACAGCATTAAATAGTAGCTTTCTATAAAAATTAATGGATATTCAAAACAGGATTTTTTGATGATAAAAAAACTTTATCTAGATTGACATATTATTTAAAAATACTATCTACAGAGATTGTGCTAGAAATAAAGCTTCAGAACAAATTTGGATAATAACAATTCCTAAAAGTAACGCTATACTTTAGTAAGACTTTAGTTATTAACTAATCAAAACAGGTAGAATCACTTTTTCGCTAAAAATAGCTCAGTTAATGTTAATTATTCTTGCTTTTTACTTCTCCCTGTACGGACGTTGCATGCAACATCCCTACCCACTCCCCCATTCCCCCACTCCCCTACTCCCTACTCCCTAAAATTAACAATAAGGTTCTCCAAATATCACTACTGAGCAAGTAATTTCTGACAAAACTTTAGTAGTAACATCACTAACAGATAATCCTGCCGCAGTACGTCGTCGCATCGAACGTAATACTACTAATTGATATGATTTTGCTGCCTTACTAATTACAGGAGCAACATCATCATAAGGAATAATTTTAATTCTCGATTTTACCTCAGTTTTTCCTTGAGAAATAAGCTGAGAAAGTTGGGAATGAAACTTAGTAACTTGTTCTTTAGAAGTCTGGCGATCGCATACATGAAGGAGAGTTACAGAAGCTTGATTAGTACTAGCAAAAAGTTGAGCAAAACGTACAGTTCTTAATGCCTGAGGAGTAATATTTTTAACAGGTACTAAAATCCTATTAATATTCATTGGATTTTCCAATAAACGTACCACAGCTACGGGACAATGAGCAGACCAAAATACCCGGTCTATTATATTTCCAAATAAACGAGCCTTAATACCAGTAGTATTGTGCCAACTCATGACAATTAAACTAGAATTTTTTTCCCGTGCTGTGCGACTAATACCCTTAGCAAAATCATCATAAATTCTGATTTCTGGAGTAGCTTCAACTTCAAAATTTTGACTAGTTTCTAAAGCAGAACTTAACCTTTTACTGCTCTGTTGTAAAGCCAAATTTAACTGAGGAGAATCCATATTTACGTAACCTTTTACTATGGATAAAGGAATCATTAAACCTCCCTCATGCTTTGCCAACATTACTGCCATTTCAATTAAATATTTTGTTTTTTCTACAGAAAAATATACTGGCACTAATACAACAAACTTTTGGTTAACAACTCCATCGACTTTATCTGTAAAACTATCTGGAGCTTGCTGATGAGTTTCCCACCAAATCAAAGAATTATCCGATGTAAAATCTACCTCTGGTAAGGAAATTTTACTCGCAAATTTAGCAGTAAGAATCGGACCTAAAATAGAAGTCACCAACATCAAAAAAATTACACTATTAAATATTACCTCTGGCAAAATTCCTACTTGCAAACCCACCAATGCAGCAGCCAAAGTAGCAGCAACTTGTGGCATAGATAGAGACCACATACTCATCGTTTCATGCCAATTATATCGATAAATATTTTTTGCCAAAAACGCAGCCAAAAATTTACTCCCAAGCAAACCCAAAATAATAGATAAAGTTAATTCAAAGCTAGTTAAAAAAGTATTAACAAAAGCCGACATATCCAGCAATAATCCCATATCAACAAAAAAACAGGGAATAAATAAAACACTACCAACAAACTCTATTTTTTCCTTAACCGGACTTTTGCCCACCACATCATTAACTGCCAAACCTGCCAGAAAAGCACCAACAATTTGATCGACATTAATCAATGTTGCACCCAAAGCAGCAATAAACACAACCAACAAAACAAACAAAAATTGATTACTTTCTTGATTAGTAGTTCGCCGGAAAAATTGTTTACCTACCCATTGAAAACCCCAAAGAATTATTGCTGAATATATCGCCAAACTTCCCAATTGAATTGCCAAACTAATCACCGAAAAATTACCAGCACTAATCGATACACAAATTGCCAGAACTAATAAAGCAGCAATATCAGTAAAAATAGTCGCCCCAATAGTAACAGTAATTGCTTGATTTCCCACTACACCCAACTGTTGAACAATGGGATAACCTAAGAGAGTATGAGAAGCAAGTAAAGAACCTGTTAAAATCGCACCATTCCAACCCAAACCAAATATTTTGGCAATTAATGTACCAGTAACAAGTGGGAATAAAAATGTAGCAACGCCAAAACCAAGAGAGCGGTCTTGATGTTTTTTAAACTCTATTAAATCAATTTCTAATCCGGCGACAAACATCAGATAAACTTTACCAATATCTGATAATAATTTCATCGTTTCTGTTTCGGGGTCGAGTAAATTTAATCCATCTCCACCTAAAAAAATTCCTGCTACTAATAAACCAACTAATCCAGGAAGTCGGAGACGCTCAAACAGAGGTGGAAGAGTAAGAATTACTAATAAAAGAATCGTAAATGTAACAATCGGATTTTGTGAAAGCACCTTTGTTATCCCCTAATAAAAAAATATCCTATTACCTCTACTTTATAGTAAAGAGTATGGCGCTACGCGTAAGTCAGAAGTCAAAAAGAAGTTAGATGTAATCCCTGACTTAATTTGAGCATTTATAAATTTCCGCGCCCTATTTGCGTAGTGCTATAAAAATTGAAGAAGGAAGAAGAAAAAACTGGATGGGTATAGTTTAAATCTGTTACTTTAGGGTATGGGCATTTTTAGGACAATCAGAAAATAACTTATGCACAAAAAACAGGATTTTTAAAAGAAGCGATCGCCTAAATTATGGGTTTACTAAAAATTAGTGAAAATAATTCTTTTATTTGTAGTAGAGCTTTAGCCCTTAAGTATTTATTTTATTTCTCAAGTCCTACTACTAACTAGATACTGATAACTGATAAAAGGTGGGTTGACAAGAAAACTTGACATGATATTATAAGTATAATGGAAAAGGTGCGCTCATATATACTCAAATAAATTAGGCCTAAAAAGCCATATTTTCCTAACTTAACAGCAAAATTAAATTACACAGTTTGGAAAAATTTTGAAACAAAGCTAGGCAGTGTAATGAAGAACTCTAATTGCCGATCTATAAATTACTAAATACTGAAAAAGTGGGTTGACAAAAAAACTTGACATGATATTATAAGTATAATGGAAAAGGTGCGCTCATATATACTCAAATAAATTAGGCCAAAAAACCACATCCAATAACTTCCGCACTAAAATAATGAATGGTTAATAATGAGCTTAATTCTTTAATTGCTAATTGTTGAAGAATAGCTGATAACTGATGACTGAATAAGAAGAAGTCTAATAACTGGTAACTAATAACTAAAAAAGCTGATAACTGATAACTGATAACTGAAAATGCAGTCTGGAAAAATCCTGAGACAACGCTACAAAATTATTCAGTCCCTCGGAAGTGGAGGATTCGGAGATACCTATTTAGCTGAAGATTTAGATTTACCAGGAAAACCGAGATGCGTAGTCAAACATCTCAAACCCAAAAGCTCAGACCCAGGAATTTTAGCTACTGCCCAAAAATTATTTGAGAGAGAAGCAGAAACTTTATACAAACTAGGCAAAGACTCAGACCAAATACCAAAATTATTTGCCCATTTCCAAGAAGGAACAGAATTTTACCTAGTACAAGAATATATAGAAGGGCAAGATATAAGCAAAGAACTAACATCAGGGAAAAAATTAAGCGAGTCTTACACAATTACCTTACTCAAAGGAATATTAGAAGCATTAGCAGTAGCTCATCAAAATAATATAATTCATCGAGACATCAAACCACAAAACTTGATGCGTCGTAAGTCAGATAGCAAAATAGTATTGATAGACTTTGGAGCAGTAAAAGAAATAAGTGTATTGACTACCAACCAACCAGGAACAACTATTTTAACTGTAGCAGTTGGAACACCTGGATATATGCCAAGCGAACAAAGTAACGGCAAACCAAAACTAAATAGCGATATATATGCAGTGGGAATGGTAGGAATAAAAGCACTGACAGGAATTTCGCCAAACCAACTACCAACAGATCCAAATACAGGAAATATTATCTGGCAAAACCAAGCACAAGTAAGCGATGACTTGGCAAATATATTAGATAAAATGGTGCGTGAGTATTTTCAAGAACGCTATAAAAATGCTACTGAAGTTTTAGCAGCATTAAAAAGTATAAAAGCAGGAACAACAGTAAAATTATCTATCAGAACCCCACCCAATAAAAGGAGAAGACAAATATTGATATTAGTAGGTTTAGCAGGAAATGGTTTTGTCGCGGCAATGTTAACTAAAGATTTGTGGAATCAACCATCTCCAAAAAATATTCCTACTCCTGAACCAAAACTAACACCTTCCCCTCCACCACAGCTCAAAACTTCCATTCATAAATTTACTACTGTCAAAGTCAACAGCATAGGAGAAATAATTAGTCGCCGTCAACATCAAGCAGAAGTAATCATAGAAAACCTCGGTAATGGAGTAACCCTGGAAATGGTAAAAATTCCCGCAGGTAGCTTTATTATGGGGTCTCCAGATAAGGAAGCAGGGAGATATGATAATGAAGGTCCCCAACATAATGTAGATGTACCAGAATTTTTCATGGGAAAGTATCCAGTTACTCAAGCACAATGGCAAGCAGTTATGGGAAATAATCCTTCTAAATTTGAAGGTGAAAAGCACCCTGTAGAAACAGTAAATTGGTACAAAGCTACAGAGTTTTGTCAGAAGGTTTCACAAATAACAGGTAAAAAATATAGTTTACCCAGTGAGAGTCAGTGGGAATATGCTTGTCGAGCAGGAACAACCACACCATTTTATTTTGGCGAAACTATAACGACTGAGTTAGCAAACTACAATGGTGGCGAAACTTATGCTTCTGCACCAAAAGGAATAAATCGTGGAAAAACAACAAATGTAGACAAATTTCCTCCTAATGCTTTTGGTTTGTACGATATGCACGGGAATGTTTGGGAATGGTGCGCTGATGAATGGCATGATAATTATAATGGTGCGCCTACTGATGGCAGTGCTTGGTTAGATGGAAAAAAGAATCGTTCTCCACTACGGGGAGGTTCGTGGAGCAACTATCCTTTTCTCTGCCGTTCAGCTATCCGCCTCTACTACAATAGGCGTGTCGATCATGGTTATGATTTTGGTTTTCGTATTGTGTATGATTATGGGAGAACTGCTTTCACCTCTACTAAATGGTAAAAATTCATTTGTCCCTATAAAATATAACTTTTGACTTTTGATTTTTGCCAAAACTGCTGTAATACCAAGCGTGATAAATGTTTGTTACAAATGGTAGAAACAAGAAAGAAGGAAGAGGGAAGACCGAAGTTGGGGTAAATATTGAAAAAAAGGGAAAAAAGATAGAGATAACTATCTAAAATTAACTAGAGCAGCTATTTTTAAGCATATCCGATCAATATAGTAATCCTAAATGATTTGTGAAAAGCCAGAGATGGTATACTCTAATTAAATAATTAAACTTGAGTGTATCAATGTAAGGATGGAAGAACTAGATGAATTGATCGGGAGTAATCCTAACCCCCGTGAACTAAAACGAGCATTAGCAGTACAAATGGTATATCAAAGATACACCTACTATGAGATTCGCTAGGGTGCTAAAAGTATCAGTAGGTTTTATCAGTAAATGGAAGCAAATCTTTGAGGCCAAAGGAGTAGAGGGATTAGCTCTGAAACACAAGGGTTCAAGTGGTTATCTGGGTGAGATGGAGCGAGAGAAAGTACTCGATTGGCTCAAAGGAAAAAATTATTGGAATTTGCAGGAACTACAGTACCATATAGAGGAGGTCTACGGAGTAGTATTTGCATCAAGACAGAGCTATTATAGCACTACAAGTTTAGGTTAGGACATTTCTAAATCCACCAAACCCACTCACTGTTTACTGTTGCCTGTTGCCTGTTGCCTGTTGCCTAGCGCGTAGCGCTATATCAGTTATTTTCCGCAGCAGGAATCAGTTGGAAAAAGACTCAAAAAAGAAATCCCAAAGCCGAACCTGAAGTGGTGGAAAAAAAAACAAGAAATCCAAGAGTGGTTAGAAAAGCATCGCCAGGAAATAACTTTGGGAAAACTGCTAGTCTTTTTCCAAGATGAATGTCATCTGCTATGGGGAGATTTATGTGGTTATGTATGGGGGAACAGGAGTGAGCGAATCGAAGTACCAATGACTAATGAACATCAGAAACAGACCTACTATGAAGCTTTAAATCTCCACAGCGCGTTTCTTGATACTGAAATTGATTTTAGGTTTTCGGTCTAATTTAGGTTTTATAACTTAATTAACAAATGTAGTTAATATACGAACTTTTTACAATACGAAATCATCCGCTCTTCTGTCTTCTTATTTTTGGTGTCTTTATTTCCAAACAAGTAGTAGTCAAAATCAAACCAAACTTTGTAGATCCCATTTTTACTATGGTTTATATCAATACTAAATTTATCTACATCATTAGGAGGATATTTGAATTGCCTATCATCTAAAACTTTAGAGTCAGATTTTTGAGTTAAACTAGCACTGTATTTAAACTCTCCCATTATCATAGCACTTGTATCGGGTTCATTAGTTAATTGGGGACATTCTGAGTAATCCCAATTAATAGTTAATCTTTTGACAATAAAAGTACCACCAATATTTTGATTACCTATCTCTATGTCGGCATAACTACTACTGCTATCTATTTTATTCATATTATATGTAACTGTAGGTTCAATATTAGAATTATCAAGAGGTGGTTTTTCATCTGTAGGTGGAGGTTGAGTTGTAGTTGGAGTTGTAGTTGGAGTTGTAGTTGTAGTTGGAGTTGGAGATGATGTAAAGTTAAGAACAATACCAAGCACTAGAAGAAATAACCCTATAGGAATAGTAAATTTTTTTTGTTCTCGTGAAACCTCAATTATACCACCTATTTTTGTAACAAATCCTAAAATAATAATCAATAGTCCTGCCACAATTAGCATTGTTGGTATTTGCAAATCAAGTAATACTTTTATTACGTCTGTCATGTTTTTCTAAGTTCTTTAATTGTAGAATTTGACAACTTTATTCATAACTTAACTCACTGCAAGTTTCAAATGCAAAATCAGGTTCAGTACCAGGAAGTGCTGCACAAATTCACACAACAAAACCCAACAAAACCATTATTCTGCTCAAAAATAAACTCACTGTAATCAGCTAAGTAATCAAGTCCTACTAAATTTAGCCAAATCTCTAAACTTAACCAGACTGTTATTTTGACCAATAAAATTTTCCATCTAACTTGCATGGGAGTATTCTCCTCAAATCTCACTGTCTGAATAACTGAAGTCAGAAGTGGGAGCAGTAAACTCCCACACTTGGATAATACAACCCACATTCCGCACGTCAACTTGTCACATTAAAAGTAGTATATAAATTCCGAATTTAGTAAGTATTTATACTGTATGAATTATCGTCATTGACCTTTTTCAAGAGTCAAATTATCAGGAAAATATTAAGCATAAATACTCGCGCACACGCCACATATAAGCTGCACATCATTCCCTACTGACTACTGACTACTGGCTATTGACTACTTGCCCTTTATACTACGTTTTGTCGTGCGGAATGTAGGATACAAGCTAAAAATCGTTAGTCTTGAATCATATTGCTCATCAGAGCATACCAAGTTAAAGGACCGACAATGCCATCAACTTCTAAGGGCGTATTTTTTTGGAATCCCTTGACAGCTGCTTCAGTGTTGGAACCAAAAATGCTATCTACAACTAGAGAATAGCTCATTTCATTCAGGATCATTTGCAGACGTTTAACATCATCACCACTGCTACCCCGACCAATAGTAGGAGGCAGTAAAGCTCCCCAAGTTTGAGAACCAACAATACTATCCACTGTTAAACTTCGGTCTTTTTGGAACTGCTTAACTGCGGCATCAGTGCTAACACCAAAGATACCATCTGCCACTAAAGAACCATAGCCAGCATCATTGAGAAGGCTTTGTATCAGAGTCACATTATAACCGTTGCTTCCGTTGCGTAAAACTGGTAAAGAAAAAGAACTTGAAATACTTAATGTCATTGTTAATTCTCCTGTATTAGGATAGATGAGTATGAGAAATTAGATCGATTTGGTGAGGAACCCCAGGACTAAAGTCCAAGAGTTTGTACAGTCTTATTGCTAAATATCTAGAGATGTAGCAACAAGAATGTTTAAGTTTTAATAGGTGTATTTGAAGATAGCATCACCTAATACTTTCCATGTTTCAGGACCTACCACTCCATCTACTGTAATATCAGGCGATGGAAAAGGAAAAGTAGCGTTATAATTTTGTTGAAACTCAGCTACTATTTCATCATATTGGGCATCAAATATTACCTTATCGGTAATAAGATCCGGTCTACCTTGTTGCAGACCAAACCAATAGATTGAAGATAATAATTGTTCAATCAGATGAATCCTAGAAAATTTGTGTAAGTCCTGTTAAAATTTGTTAATCATCAGATGAATGGTAAAACATTTCGGGCAAATAATTAAATATTATCTAATTAAGAATCATTAACCAGTATGCACCATTCCCCAACTTTTAGTGGGGAATGTTTTTTTCCACTGAGAACTTTGTACTGTCCAGATCCTGACAATTTTATTTCAGTCAGGATAAAAATGGATACTAACTCTGATTAGTTGAATTTGCTAAATAAAGACCAACCCGAACTTACTTTAGGATAGCAATCTGGCTTTTTCTTGCCTGTGTGATATATACACAATTCTTTTGGTTTATAATTGTCTTTAAGCCATGTTTGCTTTTTCCTAGATTTATAAAATTGCTGTGCTTTTTCATTATTTATAGGCTTGTTGTAATTTTTAAAATTCCAATTTTTATAAAAGTTTTGTGCTTCTTCATTAGTTGTTAGTTTATGATTTTGAGAATACCAATTTTCAAAAAGGTTGTTTGCTTCCTTATCTGTTTCATCATTAACTGGAAAAAAATTAACAACTACAACTTCATTAGGTTCTGCTATAGCAACATGAGCTGATATAAAATTATTACTTGAGTCTCTTACTTCCCTTTTACTATTATAATTTTCAACTGGATGATTTGTCTTAAAAAAGTCTAATTCATTCCCATTGTATTTAACTTTAGTAATAAAGCCTTTTTTATCCCCTTTGTTTAGAAAATAATATGTGCATTGATAATTACCAAGAAGGATATGGCAACCATGAGTTTCTAATTCTAGTTTTGCATCACTTTTTGTAGTTTCAACATAAAAATACTTGCAAAGGTCAATAATAGCACTGCCAAAACCAGCGCTAATAATCATAGTTAAAACCCATCCCATAAAACCAGGCTGATATTCTTTAGTTTCTGACATAAGTAACCAAAATAAAGATTATGATTCAATCATCTAGAAAAGGTATGCTATACCTTTTATCAACTATTTTTAATAAGTA
>NZ_CEZPJD010000280.1:5461-9473 GCF_983059655.1 Okeania sp. | reverse complement strand
CTAATCTATAATTCTTATTCATTCTCTATTCCCTAAAAGCATAAAACTTTCTACCTTTTCAACTCGAAAACTTTTGTGTATCAAATTAAGCAGTCATAAGCAACACATAAACAATTCAAATTATTGGTAAAACAAAAATATTAATATATGTATCAAATTTAATATAAAATTAACTATTAATTAAATAAAGTAGCAAGTTATTTATCAAAATCTCGCAAAAAAAAATAATGCTATCAAATGACTTTCTAGAAACAGTATGGTTAATACCTTGCTATGCCATCATCGGTGCAGTTTTAGCTATACCCTGGTCTCCCGGAATTATTAAACTTACCGGGCCAAGGCCAGCAGGTTATATTAATATGATTATGACCTTCATCGCTTTCTTACATGGCTTAATCGCTCTATCTGTAGCTTGGAATCTTCCAACCCAAGAATTATTAATACCTTGGCTAGATGTGGCAGGGCTAAATATCAGCATTTCTTTGGAAATATCTACCCTAACTATTGGGGCAACTATATTAATTACAGGTCTTAATCTTCTGAGCCAAATTTACGCGATCGCCTATATGGAAATGGATTGGGGATGGGCACGTTTCTATTCTTTACTGGCATTATTTGAAGCTGGAATGTGTGCCTTAGTTTTGTGCAACTCCCTATTCTGGAGTTATATAATTCTAGAAATTCTCACTCTTGGTACATACTTATTAGTGGGTTTGTGGTTTAGTCAACCATTAGTAATTACTGGAGCAAGAGATGCTTTTCTGACAAAACGGGTGGGAGATTTATTTTTGCTCATGGGAGTAGTTACTCTATTACCCCTAGCAGGAACTTGGAATTATACGGAATTAGCTGAGTGGGCAAAAACTGCAACCATTGCTCCTACAACTGCCACCCTATTAAGTCTTACTTTAATTGCTGGACCCTTGGGTAAATGCGCCCAGTTTCCCCTACATCTGTGGTTAGATGAAGCAATGGAAGGGCCAGTGCCAAGTACTATTTTACGGAACTCTCTGGTAGTAGCAGTTGGAGCATGGGTGTTGATTAAACTACAACCTGTTTTAGCTTTATCCCCTGTTGCTTCCACAGTTATGATTGGAGTGGGAGTATTTACAGCGGTTTGTGCTTCTTTAATTGCTATTGCCCAAATCGATATTAAGCGATCGCTTTCTTATTCGGTTAGCACTTACATGGGTTTGGTATTTATCGCTGTGGGAACTGGTCAAGATGAAACTGCTTTGATGCTGTTATTTACTTATGCTTGTGCGATGGCGTTGTTGGTAATGAGTACGGGTGGGGTAATTTTAAACTGTGTCAGTCAAGACCTGACTCAATATGGTGGTTTGTGGTCTCGTCGCCCAATTACGGGAATTTCTTATTTAGTTGGTGCTGCTGGTTTAGTTGCTTTGCCTCCCTTGGGTAGTTTCTGGGCACTGTTGCAAATGACAGATTATTTGTGGAGTACTCAACCTTGGTTAGTAGGTGTGCTGTTGTTGGTGAATGGGTTCACTGCTTTTAGTATTATTCGTGAGTTTGGTTTGATTTTTTGTGGTAAACCTAAGCAAATGACCGAGCGATCGCCTGAAGGTTTATGGGCATTAGTTTTGCCGATGACTATTTTGGCTGGTTTGACGTTGCACGTTCCTCTGTTGTTGGCACAATGGGAATTACTGCCGGATATCGCGACTATTAATAAAACTGTTGCTGGTTTATTATTGTTATCCAGCGTGCTTGGTTTTGGTATTGGTGGGTTGATTTATCTAAATGATAACTGGGAGAAACCAATTAAACTACCTTTACCAGCAATACAAGACTTTTTTGCCTACGATTTTTACACTGTAAAACTGTATAGAATTACTATTGTTTTTGTAGTGGGTTTAGTATCAAGAATTATTTTCTGGATTGACCGCTATCTTGTCGATGGATTTGTTAATTTTGTGGGATTAGCTACTGTTTTTGGTGGTCAAGGTTTGAAATATAATGTTTCTGGTCAGTCTCAGTTTTATGTGTTGACAATTTTGATTGGTGTCACTCTATTATTAAGTTGGTTAGTAGTAGGTTTATTTTAGAGAATAGGGAGTAGGGAGTAGGGAGTAGGGAGTAGAAAAGAAGAAAAATAACTGTGATATTTGCGTTTAATTTTTGAAATGTTTAAGCCAATAATAAACCTGGTTTAGTAGTCGGTTAATTTGAGGCTAAATCTCAATCATTCCGATGTATTAGACTAAAAATTAATTCACAGGAATTACGGAAAATAATCTCTGACAGACACTTAATATGGTATAAGGTGCGTTGTAACGCACCCTACTAAAGCAGCTACTAAAGCTGGATAATAGTAAATTGTTATGAGGCAAAATTTTCAATCATCCCGATGAATAATCCGTACATCCTAATCAAAAATTCCTGTAGTGCCAGACTTCAATTTAATTAACAGACAAATAACAAAAAATAATGCTCAGTGTTTTAATTATCATCCCAATTTTAGGGGCAGCTTTAGTCGGATTTTTTCCCAGAAAAATTACCGATGAAAAGTTACGAAAAATTACCTTAGCAATTGCCCTATCTCTAATAGTATGGACTGTAGAAATTGCCACTAAATTTAACCTAAATAATCCAGGTTTACAATTTCAAGAACATTTTACCTGGATTCCCCAATTAGGTTTAACCTACAATATCGGTATAGATGGTTTATCCTTACCCTTACTTGCTCTAAATTCTTTACTAACATTCATCGTAGTTTATGGTTATGGCAATAATATCGATCGCCCGCGACTATACTACTCCTTAATTTTGTTAGTAAATGCAGGAATAGCAGGCGCTTTTCTCTCCGCCAACTTATTATTATTCGTTCTATTTTATGAACTAGAATTAATCCCCATCTATTTATTAATAGCAATTTGGGGTAGCAAAAAACGAGGTTATGCAGCAACCAAATTTCTGATCTATACAGCAGTATCCGGAATTCTAATATTAGCAGGATTTTTAGGAATAACTTGGTTAAGCAATTCTCCCAGTTTTGATTATGACCTAATTTCAACCCAAGGACTTTCCCTAAAAACCCAACTCATCTTACTAACCATTCTCTTAGTAGGATTCGGCATCAAGATTCCATTAGTACCTTTACACACTTGGTTGCCAGATGCTTACGTTGAATCATCTCCCCCCGTCACCATTCTTCTAGGCGGCATATTAGCAAAACTAGGCACTTATGGACTATTGCGTTTTGCCTTAGGATTATTTCCCGAAACCTGGCAAATAGTCGCCCCCGGAATAGCCATACTTGGTACTTTTAGCGTCTTGTATGGAGCATTAGCAGCGATCGCTCAACAAGACATTAAACGAATGGTGGCCTACAGTTCTATTGGCCACATGGGTTATATAGTTGTTGCTGCTGCGGCCAATACACAGTTAAGTTTAGTGGGAGCTATTTCTCAAATGGTTGCTCACGGTTTAATTTTAGCGATTCTATTTCACTTGGTGGGTGTGGTGGAAAGCAAAGTTGGTACTCGCGAATTATCTGTGTTGAATGGTTTGATGAGTCCGGTGCGTGGTTTACCTTTGACAAGCGCTTTATTAATTATGGGTGGAATGGCAAGTGCAGGTATTCCAGGAATGGTTGGTTTTGCTGCTGAGTTTCTGGTATTTCAAGGTAGTTTTTCGGTGTTTCCTATCGCTACTCTTTTGTGTATTATTGCCAGTGGTTTAACTGCTGTTTATTTTGTGATTTTGTTAAACCGTACTTGTTTCGGTAAACTAGATAATAATACAGCTTATTATCCTAAAGTTATTTGGTCTGAACGTACCCCTGCTTTAGTGTTAGCAGTAGTGATTTTCTTTTTAGGAATTCAACCTACTTGGTTAGTGCGTTGGAGTGAAGCAACTTCCAAATTTTTAGTGACTAATTCCCCTATAGCAATTCAAAAGTCAAAAGTCAAAAGTCAAAATACAGAAATTCAAAAGGCAAAAGTCAAAAGTCAAAATTTAGCTAGTTAGTAGGTTGGGTTAAGCGCTAGCG
>NZ_CEZPJD010000280.1:0-5361 GCF_983059655.1 Okeania sp. | reverse complement strand
AAACAAAACTTCCACCCTCTCAACATGAATTTGCCGAAATTATTCACCGCCTCGAAGCAGGTGGAGCAATGCTACCAGATACCCCAGAAAACCTAATGCAAATTATCGGTATTTATAAAGCTTATGCAGTACCAATGGATTTCTATTGGCGGGACTTACTTTATATTGCCGAACGAGTATTTTTAAACCCCTTACCCTTCTTTAAATACTTCCTACCAAAAGAATATTTAGAACTTCATAATCACTATGCAGGCGATGATGCAGACTTAAGAGTTTGGCGCGGGGAAGCAACAGCTCATCCAGAACTTTTAGCATTTATTGAAAAGGGAGAAACTGGCAAAAAGTCAAAATTATTACATCATTTATGGCATGACAGAATTAATATGGAATTTGCCGAAGCTTGTATGCGGGCAATGTTTTGGCATCGGGAAATGGGAGGTAAATTTGACCCTTATTTAGATACTCCTGAATATCAGGCTGCAGCAGATAAAGCAATTAATGCTTATTTTCAAGGAAATCCTGTTATGTTAGGCTTGTATAAATTATTCCCAGAAATGTTTATCGAACAAGTCAGACAACTTTCTTATTACAGCAATCTTGGTTTATTTTGGGAAGTAATGGCTGCTGTTTTTTTTGAAATGTTTGATTTATATAATGAAGGGAAATTAACTAGTGTTCCAGAGGCAATGAATTTTCTAGTAAATGGAATTTTTGCTGCAGCAGAGCGCCCAATTTATCATCATGTTTATATTCGAGGTGAGTTACATGAAATTATTCCCAAATCTTGTGGTTTTACTTGGTTATTTGAAGCTGCTTTACCTTATGTAGAAGCTGTGTTTTATCGCACTGCACCTTTCCGTGGTACTAAGTCTTATAATGCTCAGGCAAAACAGGTGCCAGAAAATCAAAAAGACTTTCATTATGGCATTCTTTATGCAGATGTTTTTCCAGTGGGAAATGCTGGTATCCCTCCCACATTATTAATGCAGGATATGCTGCATTTTTTACCATCATTTTTAGTTGATTATTACAAACAATATTGTCGGGGCAAAGATGATATGTTGATTCAGTTAGGAATTACTTTTCAACGCTCAATGTATTGTGTAACTTCAGCAGTTATTCAGGCATTAAGACAGGCAACATTACATCCTTTAGATGACCCAGACTTAGAACATTTAAAAGCAAATCGTGCATTTTTTGAAGCACAACTAGATAGGTTTAAGCGACCAGAAGCTCGGTTGCGAGATATTCAGCGCCAAGATTATCGTTAACAGGTGACAGGAAATAGGCCAAAGTGGGAAAAGTTTTTCTCTAGTCTGAGATTTATAATCAATAGACATCTCCGACAATAAAAAATCAAATCAATTATCGCGCATAAATTATCAATTCTTTCCCCCTACTCCCTACTCCCTACTCCCTACTCCCTACTGCCTACTGCCTCTTTTCCGGAGATGTCTAATATAAGTCAAACACCAACTTGTTCTTTGCTATAAACAGGGCTTGCTAATTAAAGATGAAAGGATTGACTGATATAGCGCTGTGCGCAGGCAACAGGCAACAGCTCATCTGGCAACAGAGGGAATAAATTGCCGATAACATAAGACTTTTAGCTATTGGGCAAATCCTGCAATTTGTAAATATACCAGCGCTCATTGCTATATTAGTTGTAGCATTTAAGGAGTGAAAAAAAGATCATATTTTCGGCATAGATGGCTCAGAAAGTTAGTATTTGCGGACAAGTGTCGGGCATAACAATCTTGAGATAATTTTTCTGAGTACCTACTCTATAACTCCCTCCAACTCTTGACTCTTAACTACTGCCTACTCCCTGCCTTGGCAAAAAGACTAGTGAAGCACAAACCCTAATAGACATCTCCAATAATCAAAAATAAAATCAATTATGGTACATAAATTATCAATTATTTCCCCTTACTCCCTACTCCCTACTCCCTCTTTTCTGGAGATGTCTAATTATCAAAGTATTTATACGAACGAAAAACCTTAAATTTCCTTGGCTAATTATCCAGAAATGATGAACAATTTCAGCAACTTTCTCAAGAAAATTGTCTGTACTCCTTGTAGCCTTGTAAGCGGAAATAGGTTAACCTATTAACGCCTAGTCCTATAAAAGAAAAAGATGACCATGAAACCACATTTCTTTGCACTTTTAATCCTATCTACAGTAACCACAATAGCTGGTTGCACAAACCTTCCATCTACGTCAACGATACAAGCTGCGCCATGCGAAAATCCTGTCACAGAAAACGATGTTCTAGCTGCACAGGAAAGTTGGGGCAAAGCCATTGTCGCCATTGGCAAGGCAGAAAACCCAGAAGTAGAAGCACAAAGTACTCTTGACAGGCTTTATGCTTATGATATTGGTACAGTTTTGTTCAAACCAACACTGGCCAGTAATGAGCCATTCAGAGGTACGGAGAAAGAGGCTTTGTCTTATTTTGTCGGCGGCAGCATCAGCGAAGATAAGGGTTTTGCTCTTGCGCCCTATAACAATGTGCGCTTTGAGAATGAAGGAATTATTACCCACTGCGATACAGGCGTCTCGATGGGTGAGTATTTTTTCACCAAAACAGACGGTAGCGAGATCAAGGCAGAATACACTTTGGGTTATATTCGTGATGAAAACGGCGATCTGAAAATCAATCTGCACCATTCATCTCTGCCGTATAAAGTGCAATAAGGGCGATCGGTAGTAACGGTTATTAAGCCTGCTGTAGAAATTGCTAAAGGTAGAGATGGATATTCTATAGAAAGTGCTGTTAAAGCTAATATAATGGAACAAATAAAAATTATCAATTTTTCTACAGTGATTACCCAGTTAGTTCAGGAAAAAAAATTAAAAGTTGTAGGAGGTTATTACGATCTAGATCTAGGAAAAGTATATTTGATAAGTTAAAAGAAATAGAAAAATAGGCATTACTTTGATTTGCCTATTTTTTCTGTCTCTTAACAAAGTGATAGTTACCAAGTTTCTTGTCCTTAATTACTTGTTTGCAACATACAACATACATTTGTATCAAATATTCGCTGCTTCAAATTCAACATAAGTAATGTTATCCTAATAGTAATACCGCACTATTATTGTTAATAATTCTGGAAAAGGATGCTGATTTAGTCTCCTTTTTTTAGTAGTTTTGTATTTCCAATTTTATTATTTATGAGATGATAAATTTACTCTTTTTCCTCTTTCAGTTAGATATTTTTGAAGATGCTCCTCTGATGTTACCCAAGCCTTTAAGTTTGCATCCCAATAAAACTGAATTTTATTCCTAATTCTAAGAGTATGAACCCTCTGAAAAGATACTCCTAGAATTCTCGCTACATTAGTTTGAGTGAATTGATCTTTCATAGTTTATATTGCGATTTTTTTTGAATAAATCTAATGGTTACATCTATACATAATGACCTATTCAGGTATTCTAGATGTTCTAATACGATCATAGATAGTAAAAACTAATGCTTCAACAGCAGTCTTACTGAACTTTGATAATTTTTATTTGTATTCAAAAATTATATCTACCCTAGAGAATTTACTCAAATGATACGCTCAAATACTAATTTAAGCTTTTTCTTTCATGTTTTTTTGTCTGATTTTCTTGTTATTTATGCTAGTATTAAAGTAATATTAATTCCTATTTCTAAAAAAATTATAATTATTTCCGGCTTTCTTGAAATAAAAAATAATATATTTTGCTGCTTGAAATCTTAAATAAAAGATTAAAGATGTAGATATAGCAGAAGGAAGAAGGAAAAATATTGCGTTGTCTGAGCTTTAAGCTTTTTATATATCTGTGTCCTTTCCTTAGACTGCTATATTTCAGGAAAATATCCGTATTAAGTCGCAAATTACTCTCAAGTATCGAATAGTCTAATAATATTTGCTACATATCTTTCTTTCCTACTATCAATTAAGATGTTCTTTTTATTCCATAACAGATGAAGATATAGGTATAAGTAGGTAAGGTAGGCACGAAAAAAAATAAGTATGTAACAAAAAGTAAAGTAGTTTTGAAACCTATTCCTTTCAGCTCCTACTGCCCTCTGCCTCCTGCCTTCATCTAACTATAAATTTTAACACCTACCTACTTAAATCTAGATTTAGCATTTCATTAGACATCTCCAATAATAAAAAATAAAATTAATTATCATACAGAAATCATTAATTATTTCGCCCTATTCCCTCTTTTCTGGAGATGCCTATTGGT
Organism: Okeania sp.; assembly: GCF_983059655.1. NCBI lineage: Bacteria > Bacillati > Cyanobacteriota > Cyanophyceae > Oscillatoriales > Microcoleaceae > Okeania > Okeania sp. Next base: position 1,138 of record NZ_CEZPJD010000280.1, on the reverse strand, counting down.
ACGGTTGTGTAAAATATCTGGCAAAAAGGGAATAATCAAAAAGCCACAGAAAAAGGGATAAGAGTTCTAGACTTTCAATCTATAGCAGTACCTTCTTTAGCGTTTGACAATAAATTTGAGTGAAAAAGGAGTAGGGAGTAGAGGGTAGAGAATAAGAAAAAGAGGAATGTCCGCACCCTATTTGTGTAGCGCTATATTTTTTTATTTCTTTACAAATAATTTAGAATTGCAATTCTAGTGTCAACTTTTGTGACAATTATCTCTATCTTCACAAGTTCTTCATATTTATAGATTAACTTACTTAGTAAGGTTAACAATTTAACCTAAAAGCTGAGATCTAAATATCAAATTTGCATTTGGAGAACGGATAAGTGCAATCAGTTTATATAATTCTATTAACTCTTTCTGTGAGCTCTGCATTAATTTATAAGCACACCTCTGAAGACATATCTTTGATTTTAGCTATATTAACGGGATTAATCAGTTTATTCTGGGGTTTTGCTTGCTCTCCATTAATTTTTCAGCTTTTCATAGTGTTCAGTTTATTCTGTTTTTACAAAGTTTATTCACTAGATAGCGAAGATATAAATTAATTAAAATAAGCTTATTTCAACCTTTTTAACATAATTTTTATGATTTTTGTAGCTAAATCTATCTATGTAGATACAAGGTTTCAATATTTAGTCTTATTTTAATTACCCCGATGAAACGATCTGCTATTTGTTAGATGTTTGTTTTTAAAACTTGTCATATTTTTAACATAAATTTGAGGTATATTATGCACACTTGTCCTTGCTGCTCTACAACATTACTACGTCATGCACGTCATAATAGTATTTACTGGTATTGTCCGCGATGTCGGGAAGAAATGCCTGACCTAGAATCAATACTATTAAGTCATTCTCCAGTATTTCAGCCTAGTAGAGATTGGTTAAGTACTCGTAAACAAAACTCTAGGGTATTAATAAATGTTCCAGCATAAATTGTTTTCATCTGCTGAGAAATATTTTTTTAGTACAAAAATTGAAGATTATAATATCAATTTAAAAAAAGAATGTTATGGCGCTACTTGAATAGGGAATATTCAACAATGAATAATGAATAATGAATAATGAATAATTACCTCTCCTTGAAAGAA
>NZ_CEZPJD010000279.1:0-9476 GCF_983059655.1 Okeania sp. | reverse complement strand
CTTGCGGAATGCTGACCAAGAGAGGGAACGCCGACTCCTGTGAGGGAATGCTGACTCCTGTGAGGCAGTAGGGGAGATAAAAAGCTTATGATATAAAACTTTTAGCTATTGGACAGTTCCTGAAATTTGTAAAGCAAGCCAGCGCACATTGCTATAACTAATTTTTTTGATTAAATTAGACAGACCAATAATTTCCTCAAGGATATCCCACTTTAAGATTACTAAAAACAAGATTTTTTGCTTAAAAAAAAATTAATATTTAGTGTTTGCACTTAATACAAAAACACTAACTTTTTGATATTCCAAAATCAATCCCGGAACTCTACAAAGTTCCATGTAATGATAGATAGTAAATTAAATAATCACTTGTTCTTAAAAAACAAAGCAAGTAACTAAATTCATCATTAATTGAAAGAATTTAATTACATAATTTGGCTGATTTTTCGGACAATATTTAATTACTAAAAGCCTGAATTTACAAGGGAAACAATCCCTATTTTTCAACTACTGTCGTTTAAAATTACAACACAACAAACCATGGCTACTACACTTCCTTCCGCTCAAGACCAATATATGCTCGAATTGATCAATAGAGATAGAGCCGATCCTCAAGCAGCAGCAGATCTTTATCTCAATGGAGATCTCAATGAAGGAGTTCGCACACGAGATACAATCTCCACTGATGCCAAACAACCTCTAGCATTCAACCTCAACCTCAATGCTGCTGCTGAAGGCCACAGTCAATGGCAATTAGATAATAACGTATTCAGTCACACAGGAGAGGGTGGTACAAATTCTAGACAACGTATGCAGAATGCGGGGTACACCTTCACAAATCCCTCTGGTAATGGAGAAAATATCGCTTGGTTGGGAACAACGGGTACACCCAATTTCACTACTTTTGTAGAAAGGAACTACGAAAACTTATTTGTTGATGAAGGCTACCCTCGTAGAGCTCATCGTTTAAGTCTGATGAACTCTGACTTCCAGGAAATTGGAATTTCTTCACTACAAGGCCAGTTTACCAATAGTAGTGGTAGAACTTTCAACGCAGTGATGAGTACCCAAGATTTTGCTTATTCTGCGGCAGGTGGCCCATTTATTACAGGTGTTGCTTACACTGATGCAGTTAATAATGATGACTTCTACACAGTTGGTGAAGGAATCGGCGGAATAACAGTTACAGCAGTTGATACAGCAAATAGTGCTAATACTTTTACCACAACAACTTGGAACTCAGGTGGTTATAGCTTAGATGTAGACCCAAATGCGACTTATGATGTCACCTTCTCTGGCGATCTAGATGACGATGGTCAGGCAGATGATACAGCTACTTATCAAGTTACTGTTGGTTCCGAAAACGTCAAACAAGATGTAGTGAGCGACAACTTACCTCCATCTACTCCCACCAATAGCGCCCCCACAGCAGTACAAATAGATAGCAATACTATTGCTGAAAATAGTGACAATAATACAGTGGTGGGTAATTTAACTACCTCTGACCCTGATGCTGGTGATACTCATACTTATCAATTGTTGAATGATGCTAATGGTCGTTTTGCTCTCGATGGAGACCAAATAGTAGTTGCTGATGGTTCTCAATTAGATTTTGAAAGTAATCAGACTCATAATATTACTGTGCGCACTACTGATGGTGGTGGTGAAAGTTTCAACCAACAGTTGACCATTAATGTCACTGATGTTGATGAGACTCCACCCAATAGCGCTCCCACAGCAGTACAAATAGATAGCAATACTATTGCTGAAAATAGTAACAATAATACAGTGGTGGGTAATTTAACTACTTCTGACCCTGATGCTGGTGATACTCATACTTATCAATTGTTGAATGATGCTAATGGTCGTTTTGCTCTCGATGGAGACCAAATAGTAGTTGCTGATGGTTCTCAATTAGATTTTGAAAGTAATCAGACTCATAATATTACTGTGCGCACTACTGATGGTGGTGGTGAAAGTTTCAACCAACAGTTGACCATTAATGTCACTGATGTTGATGAGACTCCACCCAATAGCGCTCCCACAGCAGTACAAATAGATAGCAATACTATTGCTGAAAATAGTGACAATAATACAGTGGTGGGTAATTTAACTACTTCTGACCCTGATGCTGGTGATACTCATACTTATCAATTGTTGAATGATGCTAATGGTCGTTTTGCTCTCGATGGAGACCAAATAGTAGTTGCTGATGGTTCTCAATTAGATTTTGAAAGTAATCAGACTCATAATATTACTGTGCGCACTACTGATGGTGGTGGTGAAAGTTTCAACCAACAGTTGACCATTAATGTCACTGATGTTGATGAGACTCCCACTGAACCTGAGAACAACGAACCTATACGTGGCGGAGTAGGCAACGATGTGCTCGACGGCGACGGTGGCAATGATATAATTAGTGGAGGCATAGGTGACGATCAACTTAACGGAGGTGGCGGTGACGATCAACTTACTGGTGGCCCTGGTAACAACGTACTTAATGGCGGTGATGGCAACGACTATCTGGGCGGCGGAGAAGATAACGATGTTCTCAATGGTGACAATGGTAATGATTTAATCATTGGATGGATAGGCGACGATCAACTTAATGGTGGTGAAGGCGACGACGAGCTCAAAAGTGGCGATGGTAACGATACCCTCAATGGTGGTACTGGCAACGACCTGCTCAATGGTGGTACTGGCAACGACCAACTCAATGGTGGTACTGGCAACGACCAACTCAATGGTCATACTGGTAGCGATACTCTCATAGGAGTTGATATCACTTCTGCCCAACCTGGTTCTAATGAGATAGATATTCTGCGAGGCGGTAATGATGCTGATGCCGATATATTTGTTTTAGGCGATGACAGTGGTCAAGTTTACTACACTGGAAATGGTATAAATGATTATGCTCGGATCATTAATTTCAATGGTGCTCAAGGCGATCAAATTCAACTATCTGGAAGTAGTGGTGACTATACATTAGGAGAAAATGTTCCTGGATTGCACAGAGGAACTGCTATCTATAGTAATGATGACTTAATTGGTATTGTCGTAAATGTTGCAGATATGGATTTGAATAGCAGTGACTTTTCTTTTGTATAAACTTCTAGGGCCTGTCTTAATTGATTTTATATCATGTCCGGTAGCATCGGAGCATATATAGAGTTAGGGTAAAGCAGAAAGCAGAGGGAAGAAGGGTTAGAAGCGTTTGGACAAATTAGCTTTTCATAACCGGATTTGGTATAATATCATGTCCAGATAATCAGTTATAAAAATCTTATCTCTTTGAACCTTTCTTTCCCTTCTGCCTTCTGCCTTCTTCCCTATGCCTTCCTTTCTCCAAAGTGTAAGTCCTAATTAGTTTACTCGATCTTCAAGCAAATGATTTTTGTGCAAAAATATCGGGTTTTGTCCACTATTTTCCCTTCTACCTTGAAGCCAATAAGTAATCATTTTTCCTCTACCTCTAACCGAAATATTTCCCCGTGGTTCCAATAAATATTTATCTTTTAAAAGTTCATAAGTAGCTGTGGTAACTTGAATGTTTCCAGGTATTCCACTTGCTTCCATTCGAGATGCTACGTTAACTGTATCACCCCACAAATCATAAATAAACTTTTTAGTACCAATTACTCCTGCTACAACAGTTCCAGTATTAATACCAATCCGGATTTGGAAAGGTTTTCCCAAGTCATTTAAAAACTGAGTAATGGCCTGCTGCATATCTATTGCCATTTCAGCGATCGCCTCTGCATGGTCGTCTCTAGCTGCAGGCAAACCACCAACGACCATATAAGAATCTCCGATAGTTTTAATTTTTTCTAAATCATGCTTTTCAGTCAATTCATCGAAAGCTGAGAAAATTTGATTGAGCATATCCACTAATTCATTAGGAGATATTCGAGCTGAAAAACCAGTAAAATCTACAATATCAGCAAACAAAATGGTTACATTTTCATACCGTTTAGCAATTGGATGTTGATTTTGTTTTAATCTTTCGGCAATCTTAGCAGGCAAAATATTCAACAATAAACGGTCAGACTTTTCTTGTTCTAATCGTAGTTCACTTTCTACAGACTTACGTTTTGTAATATCTTGAATTGTACCTTCATAGTAAAGTATTTCTCCATAAACATCACGAACTACACGAGCATTTTCAGAAATCCAGATTATACTACCATCAACACGATAAGCTTCTGATTCAAAGGATGAGATAGAACCATTTTTTTCTAGGGCAGCAATAAACTCAGAACGACGATTTGGCCTAATATATAATTGTTGGCCAATGTCAGTCATATGATTTTTCAACTCTGTTTCTGAGGAACAACCATACATCTTGACTAAAGCTGGATTTGCACTAATGAAATATCCTTCTGGGGAAGTTTGAAATATACCCTCTGCAGTATTCTCAAAAATGCTACGATATTTTTCCTCAGCTCGTTGTAGCGCATCTAGTACCCGTTTGCGTTCTGTAATATTACGCGCTACCCAAATCACACAGTTATCTGGTAATGGTGAAATGTTAGCAGTAAACCAAATTTCATTAGGATTAGGAAGAGGAGAATAGGGATAGGGAGGTAAACTAGAAGATTTGTAATTAGGAACTTTACATGAGATTCCCCATAGAGAGTTAGGCTTTTGAACATTGCCATTCTGTGGATTTACAAGCAGACTATATTCTAAATTAACAGTTTCCCGTGTATTCAGTACTCGCTGAATATTAATCATAAATAGGTTGGCTTGCTGAGGAGGCAAAACTTCATAAACACTTTTACCAATCAATTCATTGATGGGACTATATAATACTTCTGAATTGGTAGATAAGATTTTGACATATCTACCTTTAGCATCGAAGACAGTAATTACATCAGTCATTGCCTCAAATAAAACCCGCAGTTCCGCTTCTGATTTTCGTAAGGCGGTTTCTACTCGTTGACGCTCTGTAACTTCCATCATTAACAAACGATTTGATTCTTTGAGAGCAGCAGTACGTTCCTCTACCTTTGTTTCTAACTGTTGATTTGCTCTTTGCAAGGCTTCTTGTGCTTGTTTGCGCTCTGTAATATCTTCAACAGTTCCCTCGTAACGAATTAACCGCCCATCTATGTCTCGCACAGCTCTAGCATTTTCAGAAGTCCAGATCAGACTACTATCTCGGCGATAAACTTGTGACTGATAGTTAACTACAATATCTTGTTCCTGTAGCATTTGCATCAGTTGAGACCGACTTTCTGGATTACCGTAAAGTCGATGTTGCAAGGAGGTCAGGTTAGTAATCATCTCTTCAGGAGATTCATAGCCATAAATTCTAGCTAATGCGGGGTTAACACTGATGAAGTAGCCATCGGGAGTTGCTTGAAAAATTCCCTCGACGGCATTTTCAAAGATAGTGCGATATCTCTCTTCTGCTTGTTTTAGTGCTGCTTCTGCATCCTTGCGTTCGGTAATATCAACGCCTACAGCAAAAGCAGCTTTCCCTCTAGCGTATTTTTGGGAAACAATTAAATAATTCCGAGTAGCGCCATTTACATTAGAAGATACTTCTCGACAGTCATCCTGAGCGGAACTGGCAAAAAATTGGCGCATAAATTCACTAAATTCTTGACTGGCTTGCAGAAAGCCAATATTTTGACCAAGAAAAGCTTCTTTAGGTAAATTGTAAGTTTCTGCTAAATGTTTATTAACTCCCAAGTAGTGTAAATCTGAGCTGATCCAAGAAACAATTCCTGGCACTGCTTCTAAAATAGCTCCTAACTGTTCTTGAGTTGCTCCCAGGTCTGATTGAGCTTGTCTACGTTCGGTAATATCAATCCCAACTACAAATGCGGCTTGATTATTATGATATTTGCGAGCAACAATTAAGTAATTTTTGGTTTTATTATAGTAACTTGAAATAATCTCAGAAGTTATTTCCTGCTGAGAACTTGCAAAAAAATCTTTAATTAAGGTATTAAATTCAGAACTTTTATCTATAAAACCAATATCTTTACCGACAAAATCTGTTCGCGGTAGGTTAAAAATATTAGCTAATTGTTGATTTACTTCAATATAGGTTAAGTCTGAATTAATCCATGAAGCCATTCCAGGGACTGCTTCTAGTGCTGTTTCTAGTTTTTCTTTAGCGGCTAAAAGATTTTGTTCGGCTTGTTTGCGTTCGGTAATATCTATACCTACGATAAAAGCAGCTTGGTTTTGATTGTATTTTTCTGCTACAACCAAGTAGTTGCGAGGTTCTCCGTGAATTTGCGATACTATTTCACCTATGATTTCAGACTCAGAACTAGCAAAAAACTTCTCAACAAATTTATTGAATTCAGAGCTTGTACCTAAAAAGCCAATATTTTTACCCATAAATTCTTCTCTGGGCATACCAAAAATATCAGCTAACTTTTGATTCACTTCTATATAGCATAAATCTGAACTAATCCAAGATACTGTTCCAGGTACTGCTGCTAAAACTGTTTGTAACTGTTCTTTGGCATTTATTAGGTCATTTTCTGCTTTTTTGCGTTCTGTAATATCTATACCTACTACAAAAGCAGCTTGGTTTTTATTGTACTTTTCTGCTACAACTAGATAGTTGCGAGGTTCTCCATGAACCATTGATGTAATTTCACGACTTGTTTCTACATTTGAACTTTCAAAAAATTCTTGTAGAAAGTTATTAAACTCAGAACCTGCGCCTAAAAAACCAATACTTTTGCCCGCAAATTCTTCTGTGGACATACCGAACATCTCAGCTACCTGATGATTAACTTCTATGTAGCGTAAATCTGAACTAACCCAAGATACTGTACCTGGTACTGCTGCTAAAACTGTTTGTAATTGTTCTTGAGCTGCTTTCAGAGCTATTTCTGTTTGCTGATGTTGAGCAATTTCTTGCACTAAGCGATCGTTTGATTCTTTGAGTGCTGCAGTGCGGTCTTCAATTATGATATTTAACTGATGCTCATTTAAGATGCAGCTTGAATTTGCTTTTTTTAGTTCACTAACAGTTTGGCGCAGAGCAATCAACTCCTGAATCAATTCCTCTTTAGTTTTATCTTGGTCATTCATAATTTTAAAAGTTTATGATGATCTGGGAGTATATTAATTTACAGCAGATTCCATGTAAATGTGGCAGTAGTTCAGAGTCTAAATAATGAAAGCCTATTTAACACGCATATTCGCCGATTGCAATAACTACAATTCTTTCCCACTCCCTACTCTGTACAGACGTTGCGTACAACGTCCCTACTTCATAAACCACCAAATACGCTGTATATTGAATAGTGTACTTTTTGAGACAAAATTGTCTTGATTCCTATTTAATTTGTGGGCAATAAATATAATTGTTATTATCAATTAATACTAACTGTTGACGACAAATATTCAATGACTTTCTGTCTCCTACAATCATAGCAATAATAGTAGTTTGAATTTAGGTTGAGTGGACTTGAATAATTTTAGAATCTTAAAATTTATCTCGTTTAAATCCTCCTATTTTCTATTTTCAAACCACCTAATACTAAAAATTACTTAAATTTACAAAGGTTAAGAATTTAACCATTGTTTACATTTTAGATGAATCAGTTTTAGATATCAGGTAGCTATCTACCAGTCTATTCACCGATCTAGTAGACATTTCCTGATATAATTAGCATCAATGATGATATTTTTTCTTGGTTTTATATCTGTGTATCCCTTATTTTGAGCAGATTACACATGAAGATGCCCTGTGATAGTCAAAAAACTGATAATATATTAACACTCTTAAATATTAATGTCAAAAATTGGCCATAAATCTGAAATAAATTGTTACTTTTAATATTCGGGCAATAAGCAAAAAACTTTAGTTATAAGTAACAGAGAACAGATATAAGTGTTTCACTTCGTTTGGAGGTATTTTCATTTTAGTAGACTACAGTAGGGATGTTCTATGGAACGTCCCTAAAAAGTTTTTTTATGAAGATTTTGTGAAGATGTTGTTGATCTAATGAGCGCTGTAAACTTTTTATACCACTGCAATACAGTCAATTTCTACAAGAACATCTTTGGGTAAGCGAGCAACTTCAACACAGGCACGGGCAGGAGCATTTTCGGGGTCGAAGTATTTAGCGTAGATGGTGTTGACGGTGGCAAAGTCGTTCATGTCTTTGAGGAATACGGTTGTTTTGACAACATTTGACCAAGATGCTCCTGCTGCGGTGAGTATAGCTTCTAGGTTTGCCATAACTTGTTCTGTTTGTTTACTTACATCATCGGTGTAGACTATTTGATTAGTTCTAGTATTGATCGCTATTTGACCGGAGACAAAAATCATTTGACCTGTGGCAGCGATCGCTTGATTGTATGGGCCAACTGGTTCGGGAGCTTTGTCGGTTTTGATTATTTTACGGGTTGTCATATTTTGTTTTTTTTGTTAATTAATTATGATTTGGTGTTGATGGCTGAGAATTTTCAGCTTGATACATTTCACCATTCGGCATTATTGCATAAGTGAAGTCTGTTTTTGCAACTTTAATATAGTTATACTAATTCCCAAAAATAATGCTATAATTCCGATGCAATTTCAGTTATTACAGCAGTTTTGGAGTTGATGAGGTACAAAATTTTAGGACTTTAGGGAGTAGGGAGTAGGGAGTAGGCAGTAGGGCTATCAACAGCATTAAAATAATTAAACAAAATTAGACACTATTAGACATTTATTGTGATATACTAGATTTATGTCTAACTTATTAACCATATCTGAAGCAGCAGAACTGCTAGGAGTGTCAACCAAAACAATCAGACGATGGGAGGCTGAAGGACGGTTAAACTCAATCCGTACCGCAGGAGGTCACCGGAGGTTTACAGTATCTGATTTAATAGGTAACAAACAAGATAATTCTTTGACCGTGGCCTATGCTAGAGTTAGTAGCCATGACCAAAAAGATGATTTGGATCGCCAAAAAATAGTCTTAGAGACATACTGCGCTCAACAAGGTTGGTCATTTGAAGTTATATCAGACTTAGGCAGTGGTTTAAACTACCGTAAAAAAGGTTTAATTAAACTGATAAAACTGATTTGTTCAGACCAAGTAGAGCGATTAGTTTTAACTCATAAAGACAGATTGATGAGATTTGGTAGTGACTTGATATTTACTTTGTGTGAAATATTTGGCACAGAAGTAGTTATTATTAATCGTTCTGAAGACTCTACTTTTGAGGAAGTCTTAGCTCAAGATGTAATAGAAATAATTACAGTTTTTTCTGCCAGACTTTATGGTTCAAGAAGTCATAAAAACAAACAAATTGTCAAACAATTAAAAGAGGTGGCCGATCAATTGAAATGAAATCCTTGAAAACTAAGTTAAAACTTAAACTACAGCAAAAAACAATACTTGCCAAACACGCAGGAGTAGCTCGTCATGCTTATAACTGGGGATTAGCAACTTGCATTACTGAGTACGAAGAAACTAAAAAACGCCCCAGTGCAATTACCCTGCATAAAC
>NZ_CEZPJD010000278.1:0-9482 GCF_983059655.1 Okeania sp. | reverse complement strand
TTGACTATTTCTGAAATAAAAAATCATCTTTTACAAGCTGTTAAGTCTGGTTTAAAGTTGGCGATTTTTAATGCTTGTGATGGTTTGGGTTTGGCTTATCAATTGGCAGAAGGTGAGGATTTACATTTACCACAAATTATTGTGATGCGGGAAAATTTACCTGTAGCTATTTCTCCGAAGTTTCTCCAATATTTTCTGGAAAATTATACTCAAGGTTTGTCTTTATATAGTTCTTTGCGGTCGAGTCGGCAAAGGTTACAAATATTAGAAAAAGATTTTCCTTGTGTGAGTTGGTTGCCTGTTTTATGTCAAAATTCTGCCGAAATTCCTCCCCGTTGGTTGGAGTTGGGAGGAAATATTAAGAGTTCTCCCTATAAAGGATTGAGTGCTTTTACTGAAAATGATACTGAGATATTTTTTGGCAGGAAAGTGTTGACTAATTCTTTGTTGAAAAAGGTGAAAAGGCAAAATTTAGTTGCTGTAATTGGTGCTTCGGGTAGTGGGAAATCTTCCTTGGTTGCTGCTGGTTTAATTCCTCAATGGTTGGCTCAAACTACGGAAATTTTACCTCGTTTTGTCGTAAAAATTCGTCCTGGTTTTCCTCATCCGAATCCTTGGGAAAATTTGGCTGAGGAATTGGGGAAAAATTCACCTAATTTAATTGCAAATGATTTAGCTTTTTTGGAATTGGTGGGAAATTTGGAGGCTAATTCAGGGGAATTGGCTAAATGTTTAACTGGTATTGTCCAAGAAAAGAAAGGTTGTCAAATTTTGTTGGTAATCGACCAATTTGAGGAACTTTATACTTTATGTTCTGAGGAGAAACGTCGGTCATTTTTAGCAGGTTTGGTTAATGCGGTTCGGGATGATAGTTGGAAGGTTGTTTTGACTTTACGGGCAGATTTTTTGTCTCAAGCTTTGGATGAAGATTTGGGTAATATTTTTGATGAACGGGATAAGTTAATTACTCCTATGAATGATGAGGAATTAAAAGAGGCGATCGCTCTCCCTGCTGAAAAGTTTGAAGTGGAATTTGCCGATGAGTTAATTAACAGAATGATTCAAGATTATCGGCAAAATTCCGGTCATTTACCCATGCTGCAATTTGCTTTGGAGGAGTTATGGAAAAAGCAAAAATATGGAGTAATTTCTCTGGCGACTTATGAAGAAATTGGGGGTTTAACTCAAGTTTTAGGGGATTATGCGGAAAAGATTTATTGTCAGTTAAGTCAGGAGGAAAAAGAGCAGGCGCGATATATTTTTACTCAATTAGTACAACCTATAAGTCAGGAAAAATCGGGAGAAGTTAGTCGTATTGCTACTCGGAAAATTGCGAGTTTTGCAGATATTGGTAAGGAAAATTGGCAGTTAGTAATTAAGTTTGCCGACGAGCGTTTGGTAGTGACAAATAAGGAAAAAGATGTAGCTTCTGTGGAGTTAATACATGAGGTTTTAATTACTGCTTGGAGTAGGTTAAAAAATTGGATAGAGCAAGATTGGGAATTTCGACGTTGGCAAGAGAAATTAAGGGATAATTTGAGTCAGTGGGAACAGGAAAAGAAGGATGACTTTTTGTTGCAAGGAGGTTTGTTAAAGGAGGCAGAAAGTTGGTTGGAAAAAGGAGAGCAAAAAATTCCTGATAAAGAGAGGAGGTATGTTGAGAAAAGTAGGAAAAGACGGGAGAGGGAGCGGCAAAAACTTATTTCTGGGTTGACTGGTGGTTTGGTGATGGTGTCATTATTTGCTGTGGGAGCGGTGTGGCAATGGCAACGTGCGGAAAGACAAAGTTTAATTAATGAAGTAGATAGTTTGAGTAATTTAGCATTAAATCAATTTCAGTCTGGGGAAGGTGGAATTAGTGCTTTAATGACGGCGATGGATGCAGGGCAAAAGTTGAAACAATTGGTTAAAGATGGTGAAAAGTTGGGGAATTATCCGACTACTCGTCCTTTGTTGGCGTTGCAGACTATTACTAGCAATATTCGAGAGAAAAATCTGTTTCAGAGTGACGATGAAACTATTACTAGAGTTTTGTTTACTCCTGACGGTAAGCGAATTGTTTCATCTAGTTCGATAGGCAATAATGGCAAAGTAATAATTTGGAATCTAACAGGAGAGAAAGTTACTAAATGGGAGCTACCTGAAAGGCGAAGAATTCACTATTTAGCAATTAGTCCTAATGGTAAATATATTGCTACTATTGCCGGAAGAACAGGTACATTCTATATTTGGGATTTTTCTGGAAAGAAAATAGCAGAATCATCACAGTTAGTTGATGGATATTCAATGGTTAAATTTAGCCTAGATAGCCAGTATATTGCCGTAACATCAACACTAAAAGCTGAGGTAGATTTTTTTGATTTATCAGGTAAGAAAACTAAAGAATTAAGAATTGATGGTAGTGGAACTATACATAGTTTAGAGTTTACTACTAATGGCGAAGAGATTGTCATAGGAAATGCTGTTGGTATGGTGCAATTTTGGAACCTAAAAACCTTGCAAAAAATTAGAGAATTTAAAGCTAAAACCAACCAAGTTATTGAAATAGATATTAGCCCTGACGGACAGCAAGTATTAACTTTGGGAGTAGATATTAATTCAGATAAAATTGTTGGTGTTTCACCCAAAATTTGGGATTTATCTGGTAAAAAAATAGCAGATTTAGGTTTCTTTTTTGAATCTATTACTACTCTAGGTATTGTTGGAGATGTTAGTTTTAGCCCCGATGGTAAACAAATTGCTGTAGCAATTCCTGGTGAAGGAGCAGTCAAATTTTATGATGCTACATCAGGAAAGCTCACTGCTAGCTCAACAATAAGTTTTACTTCTGGTTATAGTTTAAACTATAGTCCTGATGGTCAAATAATTACTATTTCAGGAGCAGAGGGAATAAATTTGTTAAGTAATAAAGCCAAGTTTTATGTCGTAGAATTACCTACTAATTATGAAATAGAAACTACGCAAATGAAAGAAAAAGGCTTTATTGATTTACAGTACAGCGCAGATGGCAAAAAACTTGTGGTAATCAACAAATATCCTAAGTCTAATTATGTCGATATTTGGGATTGGCAACAAGGGGAAAACATCAGAATTAACTATGGTGATTTTGCAGAAAATGAAATGTTGAGTAGTTACTTCACCTCTGATAATTTTTTTGAAAAAGCTGTTTTTGCTAGTATGACTCCTGATGGTAAATTTATCGTACTTGTTACCAAGGAAGGTATCCAAAAACTTGATTTAGAAGCTAATTTAATTTCCCAATTAAAAACAAATGTTAGTTCGGAAGAAAGACTATTAATGACTTGGTTTGGAGGAAAATATAAGGCTGATAGAAAATATAGTTCTAATTTAGATGGCAGCAAGATAGCTACAATTGGCACTTATGGTGAGTATTGGGAAAATATTCTACGTTTTTGGGATTTATCGACACAGGAAGTCAAGCAATTTAAAAATAATTCCCTTTCTCCAATTATTGGTCGAGTTTTAGTTAGTCCGAATGGCAAATATATTCTTACTATTTCATCAGGTATAGGTAAACTTTGGGATGCTTCTGGAAACTTACTCAATCCTTTAGATGTAAATGGAAAGTCCTTACAAGGGGATAAATTGTCCATGCTAGCTATTCTATTGGATGTCAAAAAAGAAAAAGTTGGTTTTCGTGAGAGAGTAAGAATACTGGATATCTGGCAAAATTCTACAGCAGAGGAAGCAGGTTTAAGAAGCGGGGATAAAATTCTAGAAATAGATGGTCATAAAATTTCTGACACAAAAAATATAGATGAAATAAACACTTTACTTCTAGGAGAAACTGGTACTCCTGTAAAACTTAAAGTTGAAAATCGTAGCAGTATAAAAATTGAAGAAAAAACTGTTCTTAGAGAAAAATTTATCTATGATATAAACAATTTTCTGCTGTTTACAGGAAATATGGCAAAATTTAGCCATGATAGTAAATATTTGGCAACATGGGATTTAGGAAATCAAAATTTATCCTTGATAAATATCAAGACTAAGAAACTTGTTGAAATTAATCATCAAGGCAAAATTGTGGGTGTATTTTTCAGTCCTGATAATCAACTATTGGCAACAGCAAGTATAGATTATTCAATCAAAATATGGGATTTTTCTGGAAAGCTAATTAGCAATATTAAACTGGAACAAATTCCTAGTGGTGCCCTGACTTTCAGTCCTGATAGTCAACAAATTGCGGTTTTAGGTCATCCCAATGAATTAAGCATCTGGAGTATTGACGGACAACAAATTGCTAAATATACAATTCCCGAAGAAAATCAAGGTCAAATAGTCTTTTCCCCCGATGGTAAATATATAGCAACTGGTCAAAGCAAAGTATTTATTTGGCAGAATAAAAACTTAAACGAACTATTAGCAACAGGATGCGATTGGTTGCAAGAATATTTAACTACTCGCCCCCAAGAAAAAGAGAAATTAAAAGTGTGTCAAGAGGGTTTTAAATAGTTATATCGTTTTTTGATAATATAATATAATTGACCAAAACCACTATCATAAGAAAACAAATGAAAGCCATTGAAGTAACAGGAACTCTTGATGAAAAAGGGCAATTATTCCTCGATAGCCCTATTGAAAATTCAGCTCCACTAAAAGTGCGAGTTATCGTACTTTTTCCCGAAGTAATAGAAGAAAATGAACCCGATCCAGACGATACTCCAGTTGAAGAAATAAAAGCTAGTCTCAGAAGAGCATTACAACAAGCAAAATCTGGACAAACTAGACCAATTTCTGAATTATGGGAGAGGATAGATGCAGAATGAAACCAACCCAGTTTCTATCATATTCTCAGATGAATTTGAGGAAAAATTGTATAGATTATCAAAAAAATATCGACGCATCCGCTCTGATATTGAACCAGTTATCGAACAAATACAAAGAGGTAATTTTCTTGGCGATCGCCTGACCGGAATGGGTGAAGATTTTTTCGTATTAAAAGTGAGAGTCAAAAATAGCAACATTCAAAAAGGGAAAAGTGCTGGTTATCGACTCATTTATCAAGTTGAGTCATAAACTAGCGTACTTCTATTAACAATTTACTCTAAAACGGAACGAGAAGATATTAGTCCTAATGAAATTAGCAATATCTTAGCTGAATTTTATGCTTCAGAGAATGAATAAATGAACTTGAATTTGATAGTTTCTTAAATGGAGCGATCGCTTCAAAGCAGTCGCCAAGCGTTTCAGATGCTTTATAGCTTTTTTATAGATGATAAATTAGGTGGCCATTTCCAAATAATTTTTATGTTGAGGATGTATAAAATTCAAAGTAATATTCTTCTGAGAAATTCCCATCTCTACCAATTTTTCTACTATTGATTCTTCCGTATCATTACATTGAATAATAATACTATCACCAACAATATCAATATGTACAGCACATTGATGAATACGCTTATATTTGTACCATCCCACCCACAAAACCAGATAACGCATTCTTTCATCATCAAAAATTAGCTCAATTTGTGAATCTTCATCTTTGAGATATTCATATTCACAGAGAATTTTTTTCACACATTGCCTGTAAAAATCTATTGTATTATCCATTGTAAATCTGACTCCGAAAAAGAGAAAATAATTAGTTTCAAATTGAATTTTTTAACCGCTGAATGCATGAGTTTTGACTTCATTGAATGATGCGATTACTGTATAACCTGATCTTATATGAAACATTTTTTTATACCTAATTATATTATGTCCGGATAATAAGTGCTCAAAAAATTTTCTTCCTTCTGCCTTTCTTCCTATAAAGTGCAAGTATTCAACCAGACATGATATTAAGTGGATTTGATATGACAGAATTAGGACGACTGTATGGATTAGGTATTGGACCTGGTGACCCAGAGTTGCTGACCTTGAAAGCACACCGAATTTTGACTACTGTTCCGGTAATTGCTTACCCTATTTCTGAAAATGGTAAGGCTTTGGCACGGGCGATCGTTTCGGACTTTATTCCTCCCGACCGGATAGAAATTTCTATGTCTTTACCGTTTGATTTCAAGCGATCGCCACAACCTTATTATGATATAGCTGCGGAAAAGATTGCCGAACACTTAAAAATAGGGACAGATGTGGCGGTGTTGTGTGAAGGGGAGCCAATGCTTTATGGTTCATTTATGTATCTTTTTCAGCGACTTTCGACACAGTTTCCTACTGAAATTGTACCGGGAATTTCTTCTACAATGGCAAGTGCTGCTATGCTAGGCGTGCCAATTACTCATGGCAATGATGTATTGAGTATTATCCCTGCTACTTTGGATGAAATTACTTTGAGCGATCGCCTTGCTGCTGTTGATGCGGCGGTTATTATTAAATTAGGGAGGCATTTTACCAAAGTCCGTAGGGTTATCGATCGCTTGGGGCTATTAGATAGGGCACTTTATATTGAGAGGGCAACTCAATCAAATCAACGAATTGTTGACATTACTGAGGTTGAGCAGGATGATGTTCCTTACTGGTCTTTGATTTTGATTCCCAGTCAAATGGAGTAGGGGAGTCATTTCAGTTATCAGTTATCAGTTATCAGTTATCAGTTGTGGGGGAGAGGGGGAGACACGGAGACGCGGGGGAGTAGGGGGAGAGGGGGAGAGGGGGAGACACGGAGATAGAGAAAGATTTCGTAATGGCGTTGAGGTGGAACATTTTCTTCTTCCAACCTGTACTGGTGTTAACAATAGTTAACGCCCCTACTCCCTACTCCCTACTCCCTACTCCCTATCCTGATAAAATTGAATGGGCAAAAATAGCAGCTTGAGTGCGATCGCGTAAATTTAACCTCCTGAGAATATTAGTAATATGATTTTTTACAGTCTTCTCAGAAATATAGAGAGTTTTGGCTATTTCTCGATTATTTGCACCAGAAGCAATTAATTTTAAAATTTCTTGTTCTCTTGGTGTTAATTCTTGCCAATTTTGGGGAAGGTTACTAACCGGAATTTTCATTTGAGAAATAGCTTTTTTACCTATGCCAGGTCCTAGTTGTGTATAACCTTTAAATACAGCTTTAATTGCCTGACCTAATTCTTCTGAGGGTGTGTCTTTTAGTAAATATCCTGCTGCTCCATATCTCAATGCTTGAGTGACATATTGGTCGTCGTCAAATGTGGTTAATATTAATATTTTCACTTCTGGGAAACGCTGACAAATCTCTTTAGTTGCTGCTACTCCATCCATTATTGGCATTCGTACATCCATTAAAACTACATCTGGTTGTAGATTTTCTATTTGATTTATTGCCATTTCTCCATTTTCTGCCTCTCCTACTATTTGTAAATAATTTTCTAACTTTAATAAAGCTTTTAATCCACGTCGGATTAAATGTTCATCATCAACTAATAATACTTTAATCATAATTTATACCAATTTTATCTAAGGGAATAAGGAGTCGGAATACCGGAGCAGGGAGACCGGAGTCGGGAGCTAGGAGAATAAAGAAATTTACTTAGGGTCAGTTTTTTTCCAATACTTTTAATTTTACTTACAGCGCTTTTCATTTGAGTAGACCACAAAATTATTTTTGGCACTTAGAGTAGGGAGTAGGGAGTAGGGGGTAGAAAAATGCTTTTGGGTTGCCCATACTAACTGTAGTCTATCCATGTGAAAAGCGCTATAAATATATCAATACTAATTTCTGATATAAAAGCAATAAATTAATAGCTGATCGCTGACTGCTTATACCAATTTGATAAATGTTTGCTACAAATAGCTAGGGTATTTCTGAGAATTTCCGTTTGTCATGCTCCGCAAACAGAATCCAGAATTCAGGAGCCAGAATTAATAGATTTAATACCAGTTTTCAGTTCGTAAATTCTCTTTTTTGTCAAAGGGACATTTCCTGCAAAATCTTTTTATTGTACTTATTATTCGTAACATTCTTTTTTTTAATTGGTATTACTTCTAAATTCTAAATTCTTGAACTTTAGTTTATACGAATCAAGGGAAAATTAGCAATTATTTTACATCCTGTATTAGGAAAGGTAATAATCTCAAATTTACCTCCTAATGCTAGGGCACGTTCTTGCATTCCCTGTAAACCAAAACCAGTAGTATTTTGGCTTAAATTAAATCCTCTGCCATTATCTTGAATGATTAAATGTAATTTTTCTGTGGTAAAAATATTAATTTCTACAGTGGTGGCTTCAGCATATTTATAAATATTAGTTAATGCTTCTTGAACTATACGATAAACGGCAATTTTCAGTTCATTATCAGGAGAATAATTGAGATTTATATTGCTCGTTGGTAAAATACCTGTAGATTTATGAAAATCTGCTATTAAAGTAGCGATCGCTGATTCTAGGGATTGATTTTGCCACCAATTAGACCGTAGAGCTGCTACTGACTGACGAACTTCATTTAATGCTTTTGAGCCTAGTTGTTTGGCATCTGCTAAAAATTCTATTGATTCTTGTGGTTCGGATTTTCTAAGCTTCCAAGCTGCTTCTAAATTAACATTTAAAACTGTTAAATAATGCCCTAAAGAATCGTGAATTTCTCTGGCAATCCGATTTCGTTCTTCTAAGGCAGCAATATTTTCTATTTTTAGGGCATATTGTCGTAGTTTTTCATTGGCAATTGCTAATTGTTCTCTACTTTTTCGTTCTGACATTATTGCTTTTACTAATAATTGTAAGAAAACTATTACTAATCCAAATAAAATTATTGAACTTAATATAACTAAGATAAATCTTTCTCTAGCAAATAATGGTAATCTTGTTAGTTTGTGTAATTTTTGAAGTTGGATAAATGTAAATAAAGAAAAAACAAATATATTAATAATTAAATTCTGTTTTCTTTCAAAAATAAAACAATCTCGAATTACCAAAATTATACATAAAATTGGAGATAGACGCAAATTACTCAGAAATGACATTAAAATAATTATACCAATTTCGACAGTAGTATAAATAATTTTATTTGAGCGGGATTTATTGATAGGTAAAAATAGTCCCATCAGACTAAATACTAACAGGAGAAAAAGATTAATAGAGAGTGAATTAGAAACTTCTGTTTTGTGAATATGTCGCATTCTTCGCCGACCACCATAGAGAGGAAATTTTAAAATTTCACTCATAGCAATAATAGTCAGCAAAATCCATTCTAAGTAGAGTAAAAAACGGATTGGGTGTTTAGTTATTTTGGGTAAAATATTCATAATTTATTTCATTAAAACTCCGATAAATTGCAAACTAAATAATGCTAATCTACTAAATTTTGAGGCGTTGCTGATTTGATTTATGAAATTCAATTAGTGGTAATTTTTCACTCAAAAAATAGTTGGAATTATATCTATCTATGATTCTAAGGTCTCCAAAAAACTATTTTATACCTACTAACTTGCTCCTCCTGAATCAGCGTAACACACTGAAAATAAAAATCTAGATGGTGCGTTAATGAAATGTAACGCACCCTACTGGATTGTTTCATCTTAAATGTTGCAATAGAAAATTGGCTAG